>NZ_VFMM01000004.1:600000-822647 GCF_006715085.1 Kribbella jejuensis
GCGGCGCGCCGGGCCGGTATCAACGTCCGGATGATCTACCTGTCGGTGTTCGCGGCCTGTACGACGTTCGCAGCGGTCGGTGGCATCCTGGCGGCGGCCCGGCTGGTCGCGGTCAGCCAGTCGAGCGGCGGTACGGACACCAACCTGAACGCGATCGCGTCCGCCGTGATCGGCGGAACCAGCCTGTTCGGCGGCCGCGGTTCGGCGTACTCCGCACTGCTCGGCGCGCTGGTGATCACGTCGATCTCCAACGGGCTGGCGTTGCTGAGCCTGGACTCGAACGTCCGCTACATCGTCACGGCCGGCGTCCTGCTGATCGCCGTCACGATCGACTCCCTCAGCCGCCGAAGCCGCCAGGCCCACGGTCGCGCGTAGGGGCACTGCTGCCGAGAACACCACGAGCCAGCAGCGCGGCCTCGGTCCGGTTGGCGACGCCCAGCTTGCCGAAAACGACCGACAGGTTGTTGTTGACGGTCTTGGTGGTAAGCGCGAGGCGGCCGGCGATCGCGGTCGTCGACAATCCGCTTGCCAGCAATTCGACGATCTGCCGCTCCCGCGGCGTCAACCCGGCCAGCGGGTCGGGTGGCGCCGCGGACCGCCCGGCCAGTGCGTCGAGCACCGGCCGGGCGACACCCGATCCGAGGATCGCGTCGCCCGCGGCAACGGTCTCGATGGCGCGCACGATCTGTTGCTGCGACGCCCCTTTCAGCACGTACCCGGCAGCGCCGGCGCGGACCGCCGCCCGGACGGTCTCCTCGTCGTCGAGCATCGTCAGCATCAGCACGCCGACCGTCGGTGCGACGCGCGCGACCTCCTGCGCCGCGGTGACGCCGTCGCCACCGGGCATGTGGATGTCCATCACGAGCACGTCCGGTTTCAGCGTCACCGCCGCCCGGACGGCCTCCGGCCCGTTCGCCGCGACGCCCACGACGGAGATCCCGTCGACCGAGGCCAGCAGCACCTGCAGCCCGTCCCGGATCACCGGATGATCGTCCGCGAGCACCACCCGGATCGTCATCGCGCGGCCTCCACCGGCAGGCTGATCCGGACCTCGCCGCCGGTCGGAGCACCGGCCGCCTGCATCGTGCCGCCGAGCTCGGCCACCCGCTCGCGCATCGACGTCAGTCCGACGCCCGGGACCCACTGACCGTTGGTCGCCGGCCCGTCGTCGACGATCGCCAGCCGCAACTCCCCCGGCCCGCCGCTCATCCGGACCCGAGCGGTCCCGGCCAGCGAGTGCCGCGCGACGTTCGTCAGCGCCTCGGTGACCAGCCGGTACGCCGTGACCTCGACCGCGGCAGGCAACCCCTCCGGAACCTGCTCGGCCTCGACCGTCACCCGCAGCGGCGATCCGTCGCCGCGCCGATCGAGCAGCGCCGCGTGCCGCCGGACCGCCTCGACCAGGCCGACCTCGTCCAGCGTCGACGGATGCAACTGGTTGATCAGCCGCCGTACGTCGGCCATCGCGCCGTCGACGGTGCTCCGGATGTCCACGCCCAGCTCGCGGACCTGACCGTCGGCGAGGTTCACCACAGCGTCGGCCCGGAACCCGATCCCGGTCAGCGCCGGGCCGAGACCGTCGTGCAGATCCCGCCGCAACCGGCGGCGCTCCTCCTCGCGCGCCTCGACGATCTCCCGCCGGGACCGCTGCAGCGCGTCGGACATCGCCTGCGCCCGGAGCGCGACACCGAGGGGCGCCGCCATCAGCTCGAGGACGGCCCGATCCGCGGTACCCAGATGGCTTTCGCCCGCCCGGATACCGACCCGCAGTTCGCCGGCCCGCTCCCCGGCGTGCAGCAACGGTATCGACTCCAGTGCCGACGGCCGGATGCCGTACTCGCCCCGGATCACGCCGGCGTCATCGGTGAGTGCGGCGTACGGCAACCGCAGCGCGTGACAAACCGCAGGCAGTACGTCGGCCGGCTGCGACGCCCCGGCGAGCTGAGCCGCCACCGACCGCGCCGCGCGGACCGGATTCCCCCGATCGCCGTAGAACAGGTGGTCCACCAACCGCTGCAGCCGGACTCGCACCGGGTTGAACCCGACCGCGACGACGAGCGCCGCGAGGACTGCCGCGCCTGCGTTGAGCCGTGGCCGGAGCAGTCGGTCGGTCACCTCCACCATCCCGACGTACGTGCCGGCGACGGCGGCCGTCAGCACCAGATAAGTCACGGTCCGGGACCAGACGAGCCGGATGTCGAGCAACTGGTACCGCAGCACCGCCACCGTCATGGCCAGCGGAATCAGCGCCACCAGCGTCATCAGGATGATCGGATAGCCGATCAGCTCCACCGGCCCAGGCAGCCGTGACGACGCGATCACGGCCGCCATGACCGTTGCTGCCAGCAACAACCAGAGCAGCTGCCGGCGGGCCTGCTCGGTGCCACGCCGGTAGCGGACCACGAGCCCGGCGAGCGCGGCCAGCAGCGTCGCGGCGAGCGCGACGTCGGACACGGCCTGCAGACCGACCTGCCCGTCCAAGGGTGGGATCCGCAGCCAGGACACGGCCCGGTCCCGCGCCTCCGGCCCGAGTTGGTGCACCGCGGCCAACGGATTGCGGTCCGCACTGAACAGCAGCACCTGCAGCGGTCCGTTGACCAGGGCAACGGCCATCGCCACGCGCCACTTCCGGCCCGGGAGCTCTCCGTCCGGGAAGAGCAGCAACGCAAGCGGGATGCACAGGGCTACCGACCACGGCCACAGGCCCGAGTACAAGGTCGCGGGCCACCGTGCCGACCCGGTTCCCTCCAGCGCGCGGATCAGCCAGGGAGTGACGGCCGGCGTACCGGTCTGGGCGACACCGGCTCCGAGCAACAGCCAGCCCAGCGGGTGGCCCGGCCGGTGCCAGGCGATCAGGCCACCGGACACCGCACAGCTGACACCGACCGCCAGGTTCGGGATCAGGTAACTGTCCCGCGCCGCCGCGAAGCTCATGCCGGTCAGTACCGCGCCGACGACTGCGGCGGTCGCCTCCAGCAGGACAAGGCAGAGCGCGATCCGTACCCACGTCCTGCGATCGGTGCCCATCTCCACGCCCATGTCCACATGGTGGGCCGTGGAACGTCCCGGTGTCTCTAGGCAGATCTCCCGGATCACCCGGGCACGCGCCCCTGCCGGTCCAGGTTCGGCGGTACTGAATCTGGAGGCACTCACAACTGCTCTCCATCAGGGGGATCCGATGAACACCACTGCAACCGCCGTCCGGAGCACACCCCGCCCACTCGGCTGGACAACCGTCGTCGGCGGACTCGGCGTCACCGCGGCGGGGATTGTGGCGGCGGTCGACGCGAGCGTCGCCGACAGCGTGTGGTTCGGCTTCGCCGGCGCGAGCGTCCTGCTCAGCACCGCCGGCGTGGTCGGGCTGCATCGCGCGGCGTCCGACGTACCGGTGGCCCGCACGGCGCTCGGTGCGGCCGCTGTCACGATGACGTTGTTCGGGCTCGCGCACTTCTACGCGGTCGTCGACCAGGACCGGGCGATTCCGTTCTTCAGCGCGTTCATGCTGCTGTCGGCGCTCGGTCTGGTGGTCGCGGGTGTCGCGCTCGTCCGCGCCCGTCGCTGGCGTCCCACCGTCAGGGCGTTGCCGTTGGTGACCGGCCTCTGGCCGCTGACGATCCCGATCGGCCTGGCGATCGGCGACGTACCGCATTTCCTCGCGATCGCGATCTGGGGCCTCTGCTGGACGGCGATCGGCCGGATCCTGCTCGCCGGTGACCTTCGCTGATGCATGATGTCCGCCATGGCAGGCAGCAGGCGTGTCCGGGCGGTGGGGACCAGCGCGGACCAGTCGGTGACGACGCTGGAGCTGTTCTTCGATCTGGTCTTCGTGTTCGCGTTGACGCAGCTCACCGAGCTGATGGCGCACGACCTCAGTTGGCGCGGGGTCGTTCGGGGTGCGTTCCTGCTCGGACTGCTGTGGTGGAGCTGGGCGGCGTACTCGTGGGTCTGCAACATCGCCAAGGCCGACGAGGGCGCCGTTCGCACCGTGCTGCTGGGCGCGATGGCCGCGATGTTCGTGATCGCGCTGGCGGTTCCGGAAGCGTTCGACGACCTGCCCGGCGGGCTGTCCGGTCCGGTGGTGATCGCGATCGCGTACTTCGTCCTCCGCGCAATTCACCTGGTCCTGCTCTGGCTGATTGCCGAGGGCGACCAGGTGTTGCGCCGTACGATCGCGTTCTTCGCCATCGGCAAGGTCGGCGCGGCCGCGCTGCTGCTGGTCGCCTCGCAGTACCACGGAATCACCCAGACCCTGCTCTGGGCCGGCGCACTCGCTGCGGACTACGTCTCGACGTACTTGGTCGACGCCCGCGGCTGGCGGTTCAACTCGCCCGCGCACTGGGCCGAGCGGCACGGTCTGATCATCATCATCGCGCTCGGCGAGTCGATCGTGGAGATCGGTGTCGGCGTCACCGCCCTGCCGATCTCCTGGCCGATCCTGGCGGCGTCACTGCCCGGCATCGTTCTGCTCGCCCTCGGCCTCAAGAAGATCCTCGAGTACGTCGGCGAGGACCTCGCCCGCCCGCTCCACGGCATCGGCCTGTTCGCGCTGTACGTCGGTACGGCGCTCTACCTCGCCGGCCTCGCCGCCTTCAAACGCCGCGCAATCCACCACTGGAGCCTCCCCCGGCTGATCACAGCGGCTGTCCTGCTGGTCGCCGTACCCCTGGTCCGCGGCGTACCTGCCCTCGCCCAGCTCCTGGTACTGACTGTTGCACTGACCGCTCTCGTGATCACCGAGTCCCGGACAAGCTCACGGGTATGAGAAAGCCCCCGTCGTCGTTGAACCGCTCCCCAGAAGTTGGACTGAGAAATTCAGTTCTGATTCTGGGGAGCGTTCGTATGGATGGACGTAGTTCGTTGTCGGTGGGGCAACGTGAGCGGGCGGTAGCGTGGTTCGAGGAGGGCTTGGGGTATCGCTCGGTGGCGGGGCTGCTGGGTGTGGCAGTCTGGCCGGTCAAGCGGCTGTATCGCCGCTGGCAGGTCTGGGGCAGAGGAGCGCTGGTGACCAAGCCGACGAAGCGCTCGTACTCGTTCGAGTTCAAGCTGGCTGTGGTGAAGAGGTTCCTGGCTGGCGAGTCGGCGACGGTACTGGCGGCCGAGTACGAGCTGTCGGCGCCGGAGTTGGTGAAGACGTGGGCGCGGACCTATCGGCGCGAGGGTGCTGACGGGCTGCGGCCGAAGCCGAAGGGCCGGCCACCGAAGGCCGCCAAGGATCCTGACGCGCCGGTCCGGCCGGAGTCGGAGTTGGAGCAGCTTCGCCGCGAGGTCGAGCGGTTGCGGGCTGAGAACGCCTATCTGGGAAAAGTACGGGCCTTGAGGGATCAAGAACGGCGGTGAAGGTGGCCGCTGTGATCGCCCTCAAGGCTGAACATCGTCTGGACTTGCTGCTGCAGATCGCCGGGCTGGCCCGGTCCACGTTCTTCTACCACCAGGCCCGCCTGGCTCGACCGGATCCGCGGGCCGAGTTGAAGACCGCGATCACGGCCGTGTTCGAGAACAGCCACCGCCGCTACGGGCACCGGCGCGTCCACGCCGTACTGACCCGGCAGGGCTGGCGAGTGGCGAAGAAGACCGTCCTGAAGCTGATGCGCCGACTCGGACTCCACTGCCCAGTACGACGCAAGAAGCGCTACAACTCCCACCGCGGCGAGACCGGAAGAACTGCCCCGAACCTGCTGAACCGGGACTTCACCGCGACCGCCCCGAACCAGAAATGGGTCACCGACGTCACCGAGTTCAGGGTCGGGGACCGCAAGCTCTACCTGTCGCCGGTGATGGATCTGTTCGACCACCAGATCATCGCCTACACGATCGGCAACTCCCCGAACCTGGCCCTGACCAACAACTCGCTCCGCGAGGCCGTCGCGACCCTGGAACCCGGCCAGGCGCCGCTGGTGCACTCCGACCAAGGCTTCCAATACCAGCACCCCACCTGGCAGCGGCTGCTCGCCGACGCCGGCGCGACCCAATCGATGTCCCGCAAAGCCAACTGCTACGACAACGCCGTCATCGAGAACTGGTTCGGGCACCTCAAAGAAGAACTCTTCAACCACAACCGATACGCCTCCGTCGACGCGCTGGCCGAAGCACTGCACAACTACGTCGGCTGGTACAACAACCACCGCATCTCCACACAACTCGAGGGCCTGAGCCCGGTGCACTACCGGACCCAGACCCTCGCAGCCTAGAAACCCCTCTATAACCTCTTACTTAACCAGTCCAACTTTCCGGGACCAGTTCATCGTTGACGGGGGCTTTCTGCGTGGGTTACGCGGTGGCGGCGGTCAGGTCGACCTTTGGCTCCGCGAAGTGGCAGGCGGCCGTGTGACCCTGGCTGGACTGCGGCTTGATCTCCAGCAGCGGTTCCTGGGTGGCGCAGATGTCCTCCGCCTTCCAGCACCGGGTCCGGAACCGGCAGCCGCTCGGCGGGTCGATCGGCGAGGGTACGTCGCCGACCAGCCGGATCCGCTCCTTCGGCGGGACACCGCGGATCGTGCCGAGGTCCGGCGCCGCGGACAGCAGCGCCTGGGTGTACGGGTGCTGCGGCGCGTTGTAGATCTGGTCCCGGCTGCCCTGCTCGACGATCTTGCCGAGGTACATCACCGCGACCTCGTCACAGAAATGCCGGACCACGCCGAGGTCGTGCGCGATGAACACGAACGCGATGCCGAGGTCCCGGCGCAGGTCCTCGAGCAGGTTCATCACCTGCGCCTGGATCGACACGTCCAGCGCGGACACCGGCTCGTCGGCGATGATCACCTCGGGCTCCACCGCGAGCGCCCGGGCGATGCCGATCCGCTGGCGCTGGCCGCCGGAGAACTCGTTCGGGTACCGGTTGTGGTGCTCCGGGTTCAGGCCGACCCGCTCGAGCAGCTCCTGGACGCGGGCGAGCTCCTTGCCCTTCTTGACCAGGTTGTGCACCCGCAGCGGCGTACTGATGATGTTGCTGACCGTCTGCCGCGGGTTCAGCGAGCTGTACGGGTCCTGGAACACGATCTGCAGCTGCCGGCGGAACGGGCGCAGGTCCCGCTCCTTCAGCTGCGCGATGTCGGTGCCCTTGAACAGGATCTGGCCGGACGTCGGCGTCAGCAGCCGGGTGATCATCCGGCCGGTGGTCGACTTACCGCAGCCGGACTCACCGACCAGGCCCAAGCTGCCACTCTGCTTCAGATCGAAGCTGACGCCGTCGACGGCCTGCACGACCTTCTTGGTCCGGCCGAGGCCGGCGGCTTCCTTGATCGGGAAGTGCATCTTCAGGTCGCGGACCTGGAGCAGGGTCTCGCCCTTGGCGGCCGGCTTCCCGACCACGTCGGAAACGGTTGCGTCACTCATTGTTGTCTCCTCAGTCCCCTCGTCAGCCCAGTCTCGGCGCGACCTCGGTCTCGTACACCGAGACCTTGTCGTGCAGGTGACAACGGGACGTGTGGGCACCGGCGCCGTCCACCGGCAGCAGTTCCGGCAGTTGCGTCGTACAGAGCTCGCCGCTGACGCGGTCCTTGTACGGGCAGCGCGGGTTGAACGCGCAGCCGTCGGGCAGGTTCAGCAGGCTCGGCGGCAGGCCCTTGATCGGGCGCAGCCGCTCGTTCGCGGCGGAGACGGTCGGGATCGACTCGAGCAGGCCCCAGGTGTACGGCATCCGCGGGTTCGCCAGTACGTCCTCGGCGGTGCCGTACTCGACGCAGCGCCCGGCGTACATCACCAGGACGTCGTCGGCCATCTCGGCGACCACACCCAGGTCGTGGGTGATCAGCACGATCGCGGAGCCGAACTCCTTCTGCAGGTTGTTCAGCAGGTCCAGGATCTGCGCCTGCACCGTGACGTCGAGCGCGGTGGTCGGCTCGTCGGCGATCACCAGCTTCGGGTCGTTGATCAGGCTCATCGCGATCATCGCGCGCTGCCGCATACCGCCGGAGAATTCGTGCGGGTACTGGTTGAACCGGCGCGACGGGTTCGGAATACCGACCAGGTCGAGCATCTCCAGCGCGCGCTTCTTCGCGGCGTCCTTGGAGACCTTGTGGTGCACCCGGTACGCCTCGGTCAGCTGGTTGCCGATCGTGTACAGCGGGTGCAGCGACGACTGCGGGTCCTGGAAGACCATCGACACCGCGTCGCCGCGGATCTTCATCAGGTCGTTCTCGCTCAGGCCGACGATCTCGTCGCCGCCGAGCCGGATCGACCCGGTGATCCGGGTCCGCTTGCGGTCGTGCAGGCCCATCACGGCCATACTCGACACCGACTTGCCGGACCCGGACTCGCCGACGATCGCCAGCGTCCGGCCGAGCGGGACCGAGTAGCTCAGCCCGTTCACCGCGCTGACCAGCCCGTCCGCGGTCGGGAACTTCACGGCCAGGTCCTCGACCACCAGGTACGGCGTCTCGCCACTGGGGTTGATCGACGCCTGGCGGCGCTCCCGGGTGGCGACCGACGGACCACGCTTGGCGGTGGTGGCGGCCTCCGGGGCAGCGGCATCACTGTCGGCCATGCTGTCCTTCCGGTCCTCGGGGTTGCGATCTTGCGGCGCGGGAGTGCTCATGCCAGCCTCACCCGCGGGTCGATCAGGCTGTAGCCGACGTCCACCAGCAGGTTCAGCACCACGATCAGCACGGAAGCGACCAGTACGGTGCCCATGATCACCGGCAGGTCGTAGTTGTTCAAGCTGTCCAGGACCAGCTGGCCGAGGCCGGGCAGGTCGAAGATCCGCTCGGTGAAGATCGCGCCGCCGAGGCTGGTGGCAACGTCCAGGCCGAAGATCGTCACGACCGGGATCAGGCCGGACCGGAGAGCGTGCTTGTAGGTGACCACCCGGTCGGACAGGCCCTTGGCCCGCGCGGTCCGGATGAAGTCCTCACTCAGTGTCTCGACCATGGAGCCACGGGAGTAGCGCGCATAGGAGACACAGTTGTAGATGCCGAGCACCAGCCACGGTGTCAGCATGCCGGCTATCCATTTGCCGGGATTCTCCGAGGGTGGTGTCCACTCACCTCTTGGAAGGATGGGATACAGCACGGTCAGGTACAGCGCGACCATCAGCGCGACGATGTAGTAGGGCACCGAACTGATCACCAGCGTGCTGGTCATCAGCGCCCGGTCGCCCAGCGTCCCGCGTCTCTTGGCCGCCATCGATCCGACGAACACGCCGATGGTGAGGACGAGTACGGCGTACCCGACCACCAGCGACAGTGTCACCGGGAACCGGCTCTTGATCATGTCCGTGACCGGCCGGTCGTTCTTGAACGAGAAGCCGAGGCAGGGCGCCGCGCAGTGCTGCTTGACACCCGAGGTCGTGAAGTCACGACCGACGAAGATTCCCGCGGTGTACTCCGCGAACTGCTGCACCTTCGGCCGGTCGAGATGCAGGTTGGTCCGGATCTCCTGGTACCGCTGCGCAGTGCAGTTGCGGTCACCACAGATCGCACCCGCCGGGTCGGTCGGCGCGACGAAGAACAACGTGAAGGTCGCGATCAAGGTAGCGAGCACGACACTCAGCGCGCTGACCAGGCGGCGCGCCACGAAATAGAGCACGGGATTGTCTCCTCACCGACCGGTCTGGTGCCCGGGCTTGTGGCCCGGGCACCAGACAGGCGTTCAGTGGATCACTACTGCTTCAGAACGGGCGTGGATCAGGGCTGCTTCAGGTACAGCGAGGTGAACTCGGGCAGACCCTGTGTCGGGTCGTTGATCGCGTGCCCGATGTTCTTGCCGACCGGGAAGTTGCTCTGGCTGTAGTACAGCGGGAGCACCGGGAGGTACTTCTCCAGGATGTCCTTGTCGACGTTCTTCCATTCCTTCAGCTGCTCGTCCGGCGCCTTCGCGGTGACGGCGTCGATCTCGGCGTCCAGCGCCTTGTCCTGGAGCTGGCCAACGCTGTTGCCCAGGGCAATCGCGTCGGAGCGGAACAGGACCGGGAACCAGCTGGTGCCACTCGGCCAGTCGGAGCACCAACCGGTCGGGGTCTTGCCGATGTTCACCGGAGCGTTCTGGTCACCGGTGAAGGTACGGATCTTGGCCTTCGGGACACCGATCGCCCGGACCTTGAAGCCTGCCTTCTCGAACATCTGCTTGCGGAACTGCGTGACCTGCGTGGAGATCTTGTCGTCGATCGAGTAGTACCAGCTGAGCTCGAAGTTCGACTTGCCCAGCTTGGCCAGCTCGGACTTGACCTCGGCGGCGACCGCGTCGTCCTCGGCGCCCTTACCGGTACCGTTCAGACCCGGCAGCTCGTACTTCTCGAAGCCCGGGACGGCCGGCGGCAGGATCGTCGAGGCCGGCGGGTCGTCGTTCGGGTTCAGGCCGGCCACCTTGCGCCAACCGTCGTACGGGTGCGCCTTGGCGATCAGCTTGCGGACCTCCAGCGGGATCTTCCGGGTGTCCATCGTGTACATGATCGTGCACGGCGACGGGCCCTTGATCAGCTGCGACTGGTCCTTGACCTCGGGCAGCAGCGAGACGTCCAGGTTGCTGTAGTTCAGCGCGTCGGCGTCCGGGCCGGAGCTCGCGAGCACCTGGCGCTGGGCCTTGATCAGGTCCTGGCTGAACTTGAAGTCGAAGCCGTCGACGTACTGGTGCCGCACCGGGTCGCTGTTCGCGTCCCAGTTCGGGTTCTTGACCAGCTTCAGCTCGCTGCCCGGCTGGTACGACGACAGCATGTACGGGCCGGTCGCCATCGGGTGCTGCTCGTAGTTCTTCTGGGTGTCCTTCGCCTGCGGGATCGGCGTGAACATCGGGAACGCCGCGTAGTAGGGCAGGTCGTCGAACTTCTTCGCCAGGTGGATGACCAGCGTGTGGTCGTCCGGCGTCTCGACACCCTTGTAGTCCGCGCCACCGGCGGCGTACGGGCCCTTGTACTTCTCGCCGTCCAGGAAGAACTGCATCTGGTACGTCGGTCCGGCGTCGTACAGGTCGTGCGCGAAGGAGCGCTTGATCGCGTACGCGTAGTCGGCAGCCTTGACCGGCGTGCCGTCCATGTACTTGATGCCCTGCTTCAGCTTGAAGGTCCAGGTGAGACCGTCGGCCGACTTGGTACCGAGGTCCTCGGCCAGGTCCGGCACCAGGACCGGCTTGTGGTCGGGGCCGTCCAGCCGGTACTGGGTCAGCGACCGGAACATCAGCTTCGCGATCTGGTTACCGTCGGTGTAGTAGATCGCGGTCGGGTCGAAGGTGTCCGGCGTCACGTCCGAGAGGACCGTGATCGTGCCGCCCTTCTTCGCGCCGTCGACATCCGGGGCCGGGCCCTTCGCAGTGGGGTCGGTCGCCTTGACCTGCGCACCCCCCAAGTTGCCGCTGTCGCCCTTGCTACCGCTGTTCGAGGACGGGCTGCCACAGGCCACGGCGGCCAGCATGACCGTCGCCGCGACTGCGGTTATCCGTTTCCACTGCATGGTCGGGTTTCTCCTTTTCTGCCGCTGGGGCAATCGCCGAACTACCGGCGAGTCTTGGGGTCGAAGGCGTCCCGGACCGCGTCTCCGAGCAGGGCCAGCGCGAGCACCAGAGCGGTGATGCCGACCACTGGCAGCCAGAGGTAGAGCGGGTCTGCCTTGAACCAGTTCGTGGCGACGGAGATCGTCTGACCCCACGAGGGGATCGGTTCGACCAGTCCGACACCGAGGAAGGAAAGACCGGCCTCCGCGGTCACGTACGACGGAACCGCGAGCGAGGCCGAGATGACGATCGGCGCGACCAGGTTCGGCAGCAGTTCCTTGAACAGGACCTGCCGGGTCGGCACACCGATCGCCTTGGCGGCGAGCACGAACTCGCGCTCGCGCAGGGACAGCACCTCACCCCGGATGATCCGGGCCAGGCCGGCCCAGCCGAAGAAGGACAGCACGAAGATCAGTACGTAGAACCTGATCGACGCCTGCTGGTTCGGGGTCAGGTTGAACGAACCGCCGCGCATCGACTCCACGATCGGCACCAGCGCGATCGCGAACAGCAGGAACGGCAGGCTCAGGACGAAGTCGATGATCCAGGAGATGACCCGGTCGGTCCAGCCGCCGAGGAAGCCGGCCAGCAGGCCCATCACGACGCCGATCGCGGTACCGACCACGGTCGCCAGGAACGCGATGATCAGCGACGGGCGGGCGCCGTACACCCAGCGCGCGAAGTTGTCCCGGCCGGTCTTCGGCTCGACACCGAGCCAGTGCGCACCGTTCACACCGATCGTCGGGTAACCGAACTCGTCGACCAGGTCGGTGTGGAAGGTGCTGTAGTCCTGGCCCTCGAGCTTGGCCAGCAGCGGCGCCAGGATCGCGATCAGGATGAAGAACAGCACGATCGCCGCGCAGATCATCGCGACCCGGTCCTTGCGCAACCGGTCGAACGCGATCCGGCTCGGCGACTTGCCATGCGGAGTGGCGGCCGTGCGGACCGGCTCCGCCGAGGCCGGGTGTTCTTCGACCCCTACGGTCGAGTCTGGCGACCCAATACTCATTCGCACTCCGTCAGTTCGTCGGCCGGATTTCGGTCCGTTGATCCGGCACTCATCGGTGGATAACGTGCCGAGCCTTTGCTTTGCGGTCGGGTGGCGTCAAATCCCCTTGACAGGGCGCTTCCCCCACAACCGCGCGCTAGCCTGCCTGACACTGTGACACCAAACCAGCGGTGCCCGGCACCAGTGCACAAATCGTTACCGGAACGGGTACTCGAACGGAACATTTGCCCCAAATCGTCACTCTGGGCAGTCAAATCTTCGCATTCCGCGTCGGCACAGCACCGACAGTGGCCATTTTGTGCCAGGTTTTCACACATTGTGACGAAATGACCTCATCGGCAACAGAACGCGTCTAGCGCACGTGAACCGTCACGAAAGGCGGTTTCACGACGTCGAAGAGTTCCTGACGGCCGCGGATGTCGACGGTCACCTGGTCGCCCTCCTTGACCGCCGCATCGAGCAGCGCGAGCGCCACGCCCTTCTTCAGGGTCGGCGAGAAGGTGCCGGACGTCACTTCGCCGATCCCGGTGCCGGATTGGTCGGCAACTGTCATATGCGGCCGGGGAATGCCACGGCCGACTGCACGGAGCCCGCGGAGGATCCGGGACGGGCCGGCTTCCTTCTCGGCGCGCAGGGCGGCGTCGCCCCAGAAGTGGTCCTTCTTCCAGCCGACGGCCCAGCCCGAGCGGGCCTGGACGGGCGTGATGTCCGGCGAGATGTCCTGGCCGTGCAGCGGGTAGCCCATCTCGGTCCGGAGCGTGTCCCGGGCGCCCAGCCCGGCGGGGACGATGCCGTACTGCTCACCGGCCTTCAGCAACGCATCGAACACCGGCAGCGCGGCCGCGTTCGGTACGACGAGCTCGTAGCCGCGCTCGCCCGTGTAACCGGTTCGGCAGACGACAACCGGCGTACCGCCGAAGTCGGCCGTCGCGAAGGCCATGTAGTCGTGGCCGATCGGGAGACCGATCGCGGCGACCACCTCGTCGCTGTTCGCGCCCTGGACCGCGAGGATCGCGTAGTCGTCGTGGACGTTGGTGACCTCTACACCGTCCGGTGCCTCCGCCTGCAGCAGCCGGACCACCTCAGCGGTATTGGCGGCGTTCGGGATCAGGAACACGTCGTCGTCGGCGTGCAGGTACGCGATCAGGTCGTCGACCACTCCCCCGCGCTCGTTGCAGCACAGCGTGTACTGCGCCTGCCCGGGGGCGATCTTGCCGAGATCGTTGGTCAGGCAAGCGTTCACGTATGCCGCGGCGCCCGGGCCCTTGACGGTGGCCTTGCCGAGGTGGCTGACGTCGAAGACGCCGACCGACGTACGGACCGCGGTGTGCTCGGCCACGACGCCGCTGTACTCCAGGGGCATCTCCCAGCCGCCGAACTCGGCGAACTTCGCACCGAGGGCCAGATGGCGCTCGTGCAACGGGGACTTCTTCAGATCCGACGACTCTGTCATGCAGCGGAACTTACCGGACGCGTAGCATGCGGAGGCAGCTTGCACGTACCGTCACGACCGGCCATCTGAGTGCCTGGTCAAGGAGGACTGAGGATTTCGTGACCACCATCACCCTGAGCAAGTCCGATGCCGCCGGCGTCAAGACCGACGCCGTGGTCATCGGCGTGGTCAAACTCGGCGGCGGCGTGACCCTGCCGGCCGGCACCGAGTCGCTGAACGCCGCGTACGGCGGGAAGCTGGTGGAGGTGCTGTCCGGACTGGGCGCCACCGGCAAGGCCGACGAGGTGACGAAGGTGCCCGGGCCGAGTCTGAACAAGCCGGGCAAGTCCCCCACGCTGATCGCGGTCGGCCTCGGTCCGGCCCCCGACGGCGCGCTGAAGACCGAGGACCTGCGCGCGGCGGCCGGCACCGGGGTGCGCGCGACCAAGACCTCGCAATCGGTCGCGTTCGCGCTGCCGACGCCGGATGCAGAGTGCGTCCGCGCCGTCGCCGAAGGCGCATTGCTGGGCCGCTACGCGTTCACGGCGTACAAGTCCTCGTCCTCGGACCGCTCCGAGGCGCCGGGCAACCTGACCGTGTTGACCGACCTCGCGCGGAACAAGGACGCCAAGGCCGCGCTCGAGCGCGCCCAGGTCACCGCCGACGCGGTCGCGCAGGTGCGCGACTGGGTGAACACCCCGCCGTCCGACCTTCACCCGGTCGAGTTCGCCGCCGACGCGGTCAAGCTCAGCAAGGAGTACGGCGTCAAGGTCGAGGTGCTCGACGAGAAGGCCCTGGCCAAGGGCGGGTACGGCGGCATCCTGGGCGTCGGCCAGGGCTCGGCGAACCCGCCGCGGCTGGTCCGGCTGTCGTACACGCCGAAGAAGCCGGTCACGCACCTGGCGTTCGTCGGAAAGGGCATCACGTTCGACTCGGGCGGTCTGTCGCTGAAGACGTCGACCGGCATGGTGAGCATGAAGTCCGACATGGCCGGCGCGGCCGCGGTGATCGGCGCGACGCTGGCGATCGCGCGGCTCGGCCTGCCGGTGCAGGTGACGACGTACGCGGCGATGGCCGAGAACATGCCGTCCGGTTCCGCGGCCCGGCCGTCCGACGTACTGACGATGTACGGCGGCAAGACCGTCGAGGTGCTGAACACCGACGCCGAGGGCCGGCTGGTGCTCGGCGACGCGCTGGTCCGGGCGTCCGAGGACGGACCCGACCTGATCGTCGACGTGGCCACGCTGACCGGCGCCTGCGTCGTTGCCCTGGGCACCAAGGTCGCCGGTGCCTTCGGCAACACCGACTCCGCCCGCGACCGGGTCGTCGACGCGGCGATCGCGGCCGGTGAGTCGATGTGGCCGCTGCCGATCCCGGCCGAGATGCTCGACAAGCTGAAGTCACACTCGAAGGTCGCGGACCTGGCCAACATCACCGGCGAGCCGTGGGGCGGCGCCCTCGCCGCGGCCGCGTTCCTCGGCGACTTCGTTGCTGATGGCATCGATTGGGTGCACCTGGACGTGGCCGGGCCGGCCTTCAACGACGGCGGCGCGTCCGGCTACACCCCGAACGGCGGCACCGGCTATGCGGTCCGCACCCTGATCGAACTGGCCGCCTCAGCCAGCTGAGTAACGGATCTCCAGCATCACGCAGCCGGTCCCGGTCGTGTAGGGACCGTGCGGCATCCCCGGCGGCCGGCAGGCGTAGTCGCCGGGGCGGAACGTCCGCTGGAGGGTGAGATCGGTCAGCTCCCCCTCCAGCAGGTACACCTCTTCGACGTACTCATGGCGAATGACTTCGGCGCCCGACGTGGTTCCGGGCGCCCACCGCGCAATCCGCGTCAGCATCCCGTCGGGGCCGCGACTGAGCACCCGCTCCGAGATCCCATCGCCCGCGTCCGCCCACTCGACGGTTGCGGCGGCGAAGAACTCCTGCTCGCCTTTCAGCGGCCGTTCTTCTTCATCCGGGCGTTGTACTCGCGCATCCGGGGCGGGTAGCCGACCACGGCGGCGTCGTACGACGGGATGCCGAGGCGGTTCGCGAAGTCGTGCGCCCACTTGACCGACGGGACCCGCCGACGGGTCCACTCGCCGTCGATCGCGACCAGCAGCAGGGTGTAGTCGGTGACCGCCGTCTTCGGCTCGACGAAACCCTCGACGCCCTGGCGGCTCTGGGCGAACTCCTGCAGGTGCGCCTGGTCCGGGGCGTCCGCCCGGCGCATCGTTCCGGCCTTCTGCCGGCGACCGAACCACTTCATGACGACAGTGTCCACTATCTGTGCAAGTCGGGGCCGGAATCCTGGATAACGGTTGCGGCCGGCAGCCACCGGCACGTCGGAACCGGCCCGCGCGTGGATCCGGGCGTCATCGGTGAAAGGATGGCGGCGGGCGGAGCCCGCGATCCGGGACCGCCTGCTTCGACCGGACCCACGGAGGAACCTGTGACAGATGCTGGTACGACGTACGACCTGGTGATTCTCGGCGGCGGCAGCGGTGGCTACGCCGCCGGACTGCGTGCCGCGACGCTCGGCCTGTCCGTGGCGCTGATCGAGAAGGACAAGGTCGGCGGGACCTGTCTGCACCGCGGCTGCATCCCGACCAAGGCGCTGCTGCACGCCGCCGAGGTCGCGGACTCGGCCCGCGACGGCGAGCAGTTCGGTGTCCGGACGACGCTCGAGGGTGTCGACATGGGCGGCGTCAACAAGTACAAGGACAGCGTCGTCGACCGGCTGTTCAAGGGTCTGCAGGGTCAGTTGAAGGCGCGCGGCATCACCGTGATCGAGGGCGAGGGGCGGCTGACCTCGGCGACCACGGTCCAGGTCGGCGACACGACGTACACCGGGCGCAACGTCATCCTTGCCTCCGGCTCCTACTCGCGCTCCCTCCCGGGCCTGGAGATCGACGGGCACCGGGTGATCGCGAGCGAGCACGCGCTGACGCTCGATCGCGTCCCGGAGTCGGCCGTCGTCCTGGGTGGCGGCGTGATCGGCGTCGAGTTCGCGTCCGCGTGGACCTCGTTCGGGACCCGCGTAACGATCGTCGAGGCGCTGCCGCGGCTGGTCCCGGCCGAGGACGCGGACTGCTCGAAGACGCTCGAGCGCGCGTTCCGGAAGCGGAAGATCGCCTTCAAGACCGGTACGCCGTTCGAATCCGTCTCGGTGACGGACTCCGGCGTACAGGTCCGGGTCGCGGGCGGCGAGGTCATCGAGGCCGAAGTACTGCTGGTCGCGGTCGGTCGTGGGCCGAACACCGCCGGCCTCGGGTACGAGGAGGTCGGCGTCGCGCTGGACCGCGGCTTCGTGACCGTCGACGAGACGCTGCAGACCAGCGTCCCGGGCGTGTACGCGGTCGGCGACATCGTGCCGGGACTGCAGCTCGCGCACCGCGGGTTCCAGCAGGGCATCTTCGTCGCCGAGCACATCGCCGGGCTGTCGCCGACGCCGATCGACGAATCCGGCATCCCGCGGGTGACGTACTCCGAGCCCGAGGTCGCCTCGGTCGGACTGACCGAGGAGCAGGCGCGTTCCCGGTACGGCGACGTCGAGGTGCTGAACTACAACCTCGGCGGCAACGGTAAGTCGCAGATCCTGAAGACCGCCGGCTTCGTGAAGCTGGTCCGTGCCCGCGACGGCGCCGTCGTCGGCCTGCACATGGTCGGCTCGCGCGTCGGCGAGCTGATCGGCGAGGCGCAGCTGATCTACAACTGGGAGGCGTACCCGGCCGACGTCGCGCCGCTCGTGCACGCGCACCCCACCCAGAACGAGGCCCTCGGCGAGGCCCACCTCGCGCTGGCCGGAAAACCTTTGCACTTCCATGACTGACCCTGCTGGTTCACCCCAGTAGGTTTGGGGCGTGTCCCGGAACGCTGCGCCTACCACGCGCCGCCGCGACCAGGTGCTCGGCGGCGCGTGGTAGGCGCAGAATTCCAGGACACCCCCGCGGCTGCGGGAACGCGATCGGGACGCCGTGACCCGGATCCCGTTCGTTCCGGCGGCACCGTAGGCTGACACTCGACCGATCAGACGAAGGAGCAACGACCGTCATGCCGACCTCTGTATCCCTGCCGGCCCTCGGGGAGAGCGTCACCGAAGGAACCGTCACCCGCTGGCTCAAGCAGGTCGGTGACACGGTTGCCGTCGACGAGCCCCTGCTGGAGGTGTCGACCGACAAGGTCGACACCGAGATCCCGAGCCCCGTCGCCGGCACCCTGCTGGAGATCAAGGCCGCCGAAGACGAAACCGTAGAGGTAGGCGCCGAACTAGCAGTAATCGGCGACGCCGGCGAAGCCCCCTCCACACCCCCCGCCAACGACGCCCAACCCGCGGAAACCGAGTCCGCCCAGGCCCCGTCTGACCAGGCCCAGTCCACCCAGGCCCCGGCCCCCGACCAGGCCGCCCAAGCTGCCCCCGCCGCCCAGGCCGCGCCAGCCGCCCCCCAGTCCTCCGGCGAGGCTTCCTCCACTCCTTCCGCGGCCGCCGCCGACTCGACCCAAACAGAGTCCCCGGCCGCCCAGGCAAACGCTCCCCAGGCAGCATCCGGCACCCCCGTCACCCTCCCGGCGCTGGGCGAGAGCGTCACCGAAGGCACCGTCACCCGCTGGCTCAAGCAGGTAGGCGACGACGTAGCCGTCGACGAGCCGCTCCTAGAGGTCTCGACCGACAAGGTCGACACCGAGATCCCCAGCCCGATCGCCGGCAAGCTCCTCGAGATCAAGGTCGCCGAAGACGAAACCGTAGAGGTAGGCGCCGAACTAGCCATCGTCGGCTCCGGCGACGCACCCCCAGCCGCCGCCCCCGCCGCTCCCGCAGCCCCGGCCGAGTCCGCTCCCGCCGAGTCCGCCCCGGCCCCGCAAGCCTCCGCTCCGGCCGCAGCCCCGGCCCCCCAGGCCGCCCCAGCTCAGGCCCCCGCCCCGCAGACCGCCCCGGCCGCCACGCCCGCCCCCGCCGCCGCACCTGCTCCGCAGGCTGCCCCGGCCCCGCAAGCCGCACCGGCTCCGCAGGCTGCACCGGCCCCGCAGGCTGCACCCGCTCCGTCGGCTGCACCGGCTGCCGCTCCCGCCGTACAAACCCCGTCGCCGAACGGCGCCGCCTCCGACGGCCCGAACTACGTCACCCCGCTCGTCCGCAAGCTCGCCGCCGAGCACGACGTCGACCTGAACTCCGTACAGGGCACCGGTGTCGGCGGCCGCATCCGCAAGCAGGACGTGATCACCGCCGCCGAGGCGAAGAAGGCCGCCGCCGCTGCCGCACCTGCTCCGGCCGCCGCCTCGGCGCCCGCCGCCGCGGCCGCGAAGTCCCCGGAGATCAGCCCGCTGCGCGGTACCACCGAGAAGATGAGCCGGATCCGCAAGGCGATCGCCGCGCACATGGTGAACAGCCTCAAGGTCTCGGCCCAGCTGACCACGGTCGTCGAGGTGGACGTCACCGAGATCGCGAAGCTGCGGAACAAGAAGAAGGCCGAGTTCGAGGCCCGCGAGGGCGTCAAGCTGTCCTTCCTCCCGTTCTTCGCCCTCGCCGCGGTCGACGCGCTCAAGCAGTACCCGAAGCTCAACGCCTCGATCGACGAGGAGAAGGGCGAGATCACGTACCACGCCGCCGAGCACCTCGGCATCGCCGTGGACGTCGAGCGCGGTCTGATGGTCCCGGTCGTGCACAACGCCGGCGACCTGAACATCGCCGGCCTGGCGAAGAAGATCGCCGACCTCGCCGACCGCACCCGCAACAACAAGGTGCTGCCGGACGAGATGGCGGGCGGTACGTTCACGATCACCAACACCGGTAGCCGGGGCGCGCTGTTCGACACCCCGATCCTGAACCAGCCGCAGGTCGGCATGCTCGGGACCGGTGCCGTGGTGAAGCGCCCGGTCGTCATCACCCACCCGGAGCTCGGCGAGACGATCGCCATCCGTCAGATGGTGTACCTGGCGCTGACCTACGACCACCGTCTGGTCGACGGCGCCGACGCGGCCCGCTACCTGACGGCCGTGAAGCAGCGCCTCGAAGAGGCCCAGTTCGACGTCTGATCCGATCGGCCAACGGCGCCGGTGCCTGTCTCCCCGCGGGACGGTCACCGGCGCCTTCGCTTTCTCGACAAGGAGCTCGTACGGGATGAAATACGTGCTGGCCGGCGCCTCCGGCTTCCTCGGCAAGGCCCTCGCCCGCGACCTGGTTGCCGAAGGCCACCAAGTGCTGCGGCTGGTACGGCGTACGCCGTCAACGCCCGACGAGATCCGCTGGGATCCGGCGCGCGGCGACCTGGACCCGTCGGCGCTCGGTGATCCCGACGTACTGGTCAACCTGGCCGGCGCGAACATCGGCCGCCCGTGGACACCGACGTACCGCCTGCAGATCCGCGAGAGCCGCGTCGCCACCACGTCGACCCTGGCAGCCGCCGCGACCCAACTCGACCGCCGCCCGGTATTGATCACGCAGAGCGGCATCGGCGGATACGGCACGGACCTTGGTGACCGCATCCTCACCGAAGACTCCGACCTCGGTGACGGCTTCCTTGCCGATGTAGTACGCCTGTGGGAGGGCGCACTCGAGCCCGCTCGCGCCGCCGGCAGCCGAGTTGCCGCGCTCCGCACAGGCGTCGTCCTCGACCGCGGCGCACCCGCGTTCCAACTCCTGTCGCTCCCCTTCCGCCTCGGTCTCGGCGGCCGCCTGGGATCGGGCACCCAGTACTTCCCGGTCGTCTCCCTCACCGACTGGACCCGAGCGGTCCGCCACGTAGCCGAGACCGAAGCCTTGAGCGGCCCGGTGAACATTGCCCTGCCCGCCCCAGCCACCAACAGCGAATTCACAGAGGCCCTGGCCACTGCCCTGCACCGTCCCTCGGCAATTCCGGTCCCCGCACCGCTGATGAAGCTCGCGCTCGGCGAGTTCGCCTGGGAACTGCTGGGCAGCAAGCGAGCCCTCCCAACCCGCCTCCAGTCCACTGGCTTCACCTTCCACCACCCCACAATCCCCACCGCCCTCTCCGCCGCCCTCGCTTAGGTGTTATGTCTCAGGACATCGGTGACGGTTCTGCCTTGAGACATCGGTGACGCTTTCGGGGTTGTTGGTGGTGACATTTCGGTGAGTCGGCGGGGTCGATGATGCCTGGGCCGGTCGACTGCGCGGGTGTCGAAGAACGAGCTTGTTGATCCTCGTGTCAGTCTCGCGATCACGCAGTGGCCGTGTGATGCGCCTCGTGGGGCGGTGACGACGTTCTGTGCCGAGCATGGCATCTCGCGTAAGACGTTCTACGAGATCCGGCGGCGCACCCTGGCTGAGGGGCCTGCGGCGGCGTTGGAACCGAAGTCGCGGCGGCCGCGGTCGAGCCCGTCGAAGCTGGCCGATGAGGTCAAGCAGCAGGCGATCGGGGTCCGGGCCGCGCTCGAGCAGTCCGGGCTGGACTTCGGTCCGATCAGCGTGCACGACAAGATGCACGCGATGGGCCTGGAGACGGTGCCTTCGGTCGCGTCGCTGGCCCGGATCTTCCGCCAAGCAGGCATCGCGCGGCTGGAACCGAGGAAGAAACCCAGGGCCGCGTGGCGTCGGTTCGTGTATCCGGCCCCGAACGCCTGCTGGCAAGTCGACGCCACCGAGTATGTGCTCACCCGTGGCCGCAGATGCGTGATCTTCCAGCTCATCGACGACCACTCCCGCTACGCGGTCGCCTCCCACGTCGCGTGGGGCGAGACCTCCGAGGCGGCGATCGCCGTGTTCGACAAGGCGTGGCCGCCCATGGCGTGCCCCAGCGGCTGCTGTCCGACAACGGGTCCGCGCTCAACCCCTCGCGCCGTGGAATCCTGGGCCAGCTCGTCGTCCACCTGATGGCCCTGGGCGTCGAGCCGATCACCGGCAAGCCCTACAAACCAACCACCCAGGGCAAGAACGAACGCTTCCATCAAACCCTGTTCCGCTACCTCGACAAGCAGCCACTGGCCGCCGACCTGGCGCAGTTACAGGCCCAGGTCGACACCTTCGACCACCTCTACAACACCCAGCGTCCCCACCAAGGACTGCCCGGCCGCGTCACACCCTTGAGCGCCTGGCAGGCCACCGCGAAGACCGAGGCACCCCACCCCACCCGCGACCTGTTCCACCGACCCCTCAGCCCACCCCGACCCACCCGGACACCGGTGCCTACAGACCTGCCCAACGGCACCATCGTCAAGAACTCGCCGCCAACGGCGTCTTCATGCTGAACGAGGTCCAGTACATGGTCGACGGGCGACAAGGCTTCCAGCAGGTCCTCGTCATCACCGCCGGCGACAAGATCACCGTCGCCGACCTCGACGGCGAAATCCTCATCGAACACACCAGACCCGCACCCGGAATCACCTACGTCGGCAACGGCCACCACCTCCGCGACCCACCCTGAACCGTCACCAATGTCCTGACACATCGGTGACGCTTCAGGGGCACTCGGTGGTGACGCTTCTTCGGCCCGGCGTGCAAGGCATGTCCTTCCGGATCTGGCCGATGAGCGGTCGTGTCACTTCGGTCGCCCAGATTGACGCAATCTTTGTATCGGGGCTGCCGCGTGGCGGGAACAGTTCCTAGGCAGCGCCGACCTTCCTGGGCGTCAGAACCAGCCGTACCCCGGTCACCAGCAGCCACACGAGCCAGGCGGCGTAGCCGAGTAGCCCCACGAACAGGATCGGCGAGCCGTCAGCGATCGCGAGGTTGGCCACCCCGGCGGCGATCGCCAGGCTTCCCCCGGCCACGCCGAGCACACGCTGCCACGGCGCTGCCAGCCGACTCGCATGCGCCGCCAGCGCAGCGCCGATGAAGGTGGTGCCGAGCGCCGACAGCGCCAGAGCGAATGCTCCTGCATGCAGCTGCCAGACGAGCTTGAACAGCGGGCTCGGCTCGGCGAGACCGCCGGCGGACAATACGACTCCGTTCCACAGCACGGCGTAGAGCGCGAAGACCGCCGCGAGAGTCGCGCCCGCGGCCACCGCGAGGCGCGACCAGTCGGCGCCCGCACCCCCGCGACGCCCGACCAGCCCGTGGAGACCGGTCACGAACACGAGCAGCAGCGGCAGGTTCAGCGCCTCTGAGCCGACCGCGATCGCGACCACGTCCCGGTTCTGCTGGTGCCAGGCGAGCACCTTCTCGATCGGGTCGCCGTAGCCGGGCGGATGGGTCCAGACGAACACAGCATTCTGAACGACTAACGACGCTACCAACGCGATCGCCGCCGCGCCCACGACCCGCTCCCCGAACGCCGGGGTCGGCGCCGTCAGCGAAACCTTGTTCACGGCCACAGCATGCGCTTGTGTAGCCGCAATCATCAACGCGGATCACCCCGATCTACGCCCTGACCCACCCTGGCGCTGCTGTGGCGCTACTAAACGCTGACTCGGGAAACGCACTCATCTGCCGCTGAGCGAGCGCGTCCGGTCAGGCCGAGCAGATGCCGTGGTTGGCCATGAGTGTCACCGATGTCATGAGAGATCGAGTGTCACCGATGTCCTGATGCAGAACTGTCACCCATGTCCCGAGACATCACACCGCCCTCGCTTAGGTCAACTTGGATCAATCGAACACATGTTCTAATATAGACGCATGATGGCGACGATGACCAATCGGGCTCCTGGGCGATCCACGCTCGGCGACTCCTACCTGCCGTCTGACGAGATGTACGACGACGTGTGGGATCCGGACCTGCACGACGAACTGCCGCCGATGTCGCGCGTCGAGGCGTTCGAGTGGCAGGAATGGGCCGGCGTCGAACAGGACGAGGCCGAACGCGTCATGCTGCGCCTGAAGGCGCCGGCCTGGGTGTTCCTGCCGCCGGGCGCCGAACTGGCCGCGGCCCTGGAGGAGCTGCGTCCGCAGTGCGAGTCGCCGGTCGCGTTGATCGAGGCGATGAAAGCCGCGGCCCGGATCGAATCCTGGGCCGCAGCGATCAAGAACGCCGTCATGGCTTCGTTCGTCCGCCAGCGCAAGGCTCAGGCGAGCGAGATCCCGCGCCCCACGCAGATCGACTCCTCCGGCCGCCCCATCGACCCCGAACGATCCTGGGCCGCCGAAATCGCCGCCGCGCTACATCTGGCGCCCACCACCGCGAGCCGCCACATCGAGACCGCGCTGCACCTGACGAGCACTCTGACTGCCACTCACACCGCACTCCGCTGTGGCGCACTGACACTGTCCAAGGCTCTGGCCATCTCCGAAGCCACTCGCTCGCTACCCACCGATGCGGCTCGCGCCGTCGAGGCTCACGTCCTCCGTCGCGCCCCAGGCCAGACTCACAAAAACCTGAACACCTCACTCCGCCGCCAGGTCGCCAAGCACACCACCACCCAGGACGCCGACAACCATCGCGCCGCCCTCGCAGACCGAACCTGCAAGATCGTCCCCCTTCCAGACGGCATGGCGGGCCTCTGGGTCGTACACACCGCCCCCAAAATCCAGCAAATGTGGATAGTCATCCAAGCCATGGCCGACCTCTCCAAACGCCCCACCCCACCCAACACCGCAACCCGCCCGGAGAACAGCTCACCCCCGCCACCTGAACGGCCCCCATCGCGCACCCACGTCAACGGCCACGGCTACCCCGCACGCCCCACACGCCCCCAACCAACCGAAGCCACCCCCAAGCCCGAAACGACCCCGCCCACCGAACACGCCGCCTCACCCACACACGCCACACCAACCTCCTCAACGCGCCAGCGGCAATCGCCCAGAAACCCCGACGACACCAGTCAGGCCATGGACGCCATCGACGCCTTGGACGCCGAGGAATCCATGCAGGCCGCGCACGCTGTAGACGCCAGGCACGCCGGAAACGCCACGCGGGCCGGGAACGCCTGCGATGCCGACAACGCCGGGGAGGCGGGGCAGGCCCGGAACGCCGGACACACAAGGGACGCCAGGCAGGCTGGGCACATCGGGCAGGCCGAGCGCATCGGGCACATCGGGGGCACCACGCATGGCGAGAACGGCGGCGAAGTCGAAAACGCCGGAAAGGCCGAGCGGGCTGGGAACGCTACGCGGGACGAGAACGCCTGGGATGCCGACAACCCCGGTGAGGCGGGACACGCCCGGAACGCCGAAGACGCCGGGGAGGCCCGGGACGCCGACGAATCAACGGGATCGAGTGACTGGGTCGGATCGGCCGAGTCTGATCGGAATGTGCGCCTGGCGCCGCAGCGCCGTGCCGATGTGATCGCCGACCTGTTCGAACACATGCTGCACAACGGACTCGACTGGCTCGGCCGGCGACTCCCTGATCAGCACCGCCGACGTCCGCACATCGAGGTCCTCGTCCCGATCACCACCCTGTTAGGAGTGGACGACGAGCCCTGTGAACTGACCGGCTACGGCCCCATCCCAGCGGAGATGGCACGCCACATCGCCACCGACGGCACCTGGCG
Source organism: Kribbella jejuensis (assembly GCF_006715085.1). Lineage (NCBI taxonomy): Bacteria > Bacillati > Actinomycetota > Actinomycetes > Propionibacteriales > Kribbellaceae > Kribbella > Kribbella jejuensis. The sequence continues at coordinate 625,230 of NZ_VFMM01000004.1, forward strand.
CAGGCTCCTCACTGATCCCACGAGCGGCGCAGTACTCGAAGCATCAACCACCCGTCACGATCCCGGCGCACTCGTCACCGAAACTCTCCTCGCCCGCCACCCGGTCTGCGCCTGGCCAGGCTGCGATCGCATCTCCCGCGAATGCGACCGCGACCACGCGATCCCGTTCGCACGGTCTGGGCAAACAACCCTCACCGGCATGATTCCGTACTGCGAATACCACCACGTCATCAAAGACACCCCTACCTGGGGCTGGAACGCCACACCCCACCCCGACGGTTCAATCACCCTCACAACGCCCACAGGCCACCGCTACACCACCGTCCCGCCTGCCCGAGGCCCGATCGCTCACACTCCAACACCGCCTCCACCCCAACCTTCCCCAAGCCCAACAGGCGATCCAGCCTCCAAAGACCCGCGACCCACCCCGGGAGCACCCCATGCGCACGCACCTGCCAAGACCCAGCCATCCGGACCAGCGGAACCACAGATCAGCACTGCCCACCTCCTATGCGAGCAAGCGCCCCCGCCACCATCCGCACCATCGCCCGCGCAAATACCCTCACGCCAACCGATGGCCGGCCCACCACCGTTCTAGGACAGCGCAAACCTGACCACTTCACGGACTGTTGCCCTGGCCACGCTCGAAGACAATTCCGTCACCGCAACGGGCACGCCACTCAGCTGAAGCGTCAGGCCCGGGTGATTGTGGTGATGCGCCAGGGCCCGCTGGGTGGGGTGGTTGTGCTCGTTGGGTTGTTGGTCAGGGTGATCAGGCGGGTGGTTCGAGGGCCTTGTGGGAGTGGGGTTTTGGTGCCGCTGTGATCGACGACTTCGCCGCCAGTCAGTTGGTCGGTGGTTCTGAGGGTGATGGTGGTGCGGGTATGACGGGTGATGGTGATGCTGTCGATCGTGATTCGGAGGCCTTGAACGCGGACGTTCTGCTGGCGGTACTCCGACATCAGCGCACGGTCGGCAGTCCACGGTGAACTGCCCGGTATGTAGATGTTGCTGAGCGCATCCAAGTTCAGCGTCCAAAACGCCTGCGAACGTTGCGCATCCAGCGCCTGCAACGTCCGCACCCACGGCGCTGTCTCTGCGGAGTGGCTCGCAGGTTCACCCGGCGAACGCACACCCTCGCTTGACGACCGCGTCGGCCGCACCGGTTGAGTCGGCCCCGCTTGGGTCGGGCTCACAGACCGCGTCGCGCCAGCAGATGTCGGCTGCACCGCCCCCGGCGAAGAGGGCAGCCCGGACGACGGTACGGAGCTACCTGCGGACGTCGGCCCGGAGGTGGGTGGTGCCGATTGTCCTGCAGACGTTGGCGCGGACGTGGGCGATGACGAGTGTCCCGTCGACGCCGGCGCGGAGCTGGGCTGAGTGGAGTTCCCCGCGGACGACGGTGCAGAATTCGGTTCTATCGAGCTTCCTGCGGACGGCGGCTCAGACGTCGGTCCCGTCGTGTCGCCGGCAGAAGGCGGCACCGACGTCGGGTGCACCGAGGCGCCGGAGGTCTCTGGCGAGTCGATCGGTTCTGACTGTGCCGTCGGCGACGTGTCGAGGGTGCGAATGGTGGCGATTCCGAGGGCGAGCACGATGATCGCACCAACGGCTACCGCGGCGAGGATCCCGTACGCCGGATGCGCAAACCGACCGAACGTGCGACCGCCGACAACAGCTCGCCCACGACGCCCGAAGCCGCGACCATGAGCTGTACCCCGCCGTACCCGGCGCCAAGGCGGCCCGCTGAACCGACGTTCCACGAGCCGTACCCGACGCAGGCCGAACCAGCTGAGCCGACCGCCTCCACGCCGCCCTCTGCTCCTACCGAATCGGCTGAACCGCCCGTCGCCACGCCGGGTCCGGTGACGACGGCGCTGGGTCGAACGGCGCTGGGTCGAACGGCGCGCATCGTGCCGGAGCCGCTGCGGATGAAGTCCGCCGGACCTTTCCTTGCCCCCGCGGACCGTGGCTGCTCCGCCGAAGCCAGGTGTGGATGATCGCTCACGACTGGGGTGCTGACGTTCTCCGTGTGCGGAGTGATCGTGTGCACCGAGCGGCGCGTCGCTACCAACGGACAAGTCCTCACCGACATGTACGTCGCGCCGATCACGTGCACTGCGAACGCCATGCAGGGTCTCAGGATCAACTGCACTGCTGGGATCGTCCCCGTGCGGGTGAACCCGCCCGTGCGGAGGAACTTGGCCGTTGACGGGAGGCTCGGTGGGCGCGGAGATCTTCGCGGTCGGTGGGAGTTGGGTGGTGTGAGTGCCGCGGGTTGTTTGGATGGTTCGGATTGTGGTGCCGGTGGGGGACTTTGTGCGGCGGGTGGCTCGTGGGCGGAGTGCCGGTCCGTTCGAGGGTGGGACTGGTTCGAGGGTGTTGCGTTCGGGCGCGCTGCTGGCGTGAGTCGCGTTGTCGTCGTGAGTCTCGCTGACATCGCCTGGCGTGGGCTCACCGCGGGGTGGACTGTGATCGCCCCGTGCCTTGACGTTGCCGGTCGCGGTTGCCACGCGAGGCACGGTGGTGTCGCGTGGCGCGGTGACGTCCGTCGCAGCCCGGTCCGTGGCTGCGTGGTCATCCCGAGGCGAAATGGCGTCGGCCGGCGCGTGGGCGTCGCGGGACGCGTGGTCGTCGCGAGGCGCGGCTGCGTGGCTATCCCAAGCCGCAGTGGCGTCACCCGGTGCGGAGGCGTCGCGAGGCGCGGTGACATCCGAAGGCGCGGTGACGTCGGGAGTCGCGGGCCAGTCGGTGGTTGCGTGGCCATCGCAAGCCGCAGTGGCGTCACCTGGCGCGTGGGAGTCGCGGGGCGTATGGGCGTCGCGAAGCGCGGTGGCGTCGCGAAGCGCGGTGGCGTCGCCCGGCGCGTCGGCGTCGCGAGCCGCATTGGCGTTGCCCGGCGCGGTGGCGTCGCTCGGTGCGGTGGCGTCGCTTGGCGCGGTGGCGTCGGGAAGCGGGGGCCAGTCGGTGGCTGCGTTGCCATCCCGAGCCGCAGTGGCATCCCGCGGCGCGTGCACGTCGCGGGGCGCGGTGGCGTCGTCCGAGGCGTGGGCGTCGGGAGTCGCGGCCCAGTCGGTGGCTGCGTTGCCATCCCGAGCCGCAGTGGCATCCCCCGGCGCGTGGGCGTCGCGGGGCCGGTGGGCGTCGCGGGGCGCGTGAGGGCCGCGAGGCGCCTTGGCGTCGCCGGGCGTTGTGGCGTCGCGAGGGGCGTTGACGGTATTGGGGGTGGGCTGGTGGTGGGGTGTGGGGAGCCAGGCGGTGGGGATTGATGTGGGTGGGTTGTTGGGGGCGGTGGGTGGGGTTGGGAGCCATGCGGATGGGGTGCGCGTGGGTGGAGGGTCTGTGGGGGTGGTCGTTGGGTGGGTTGGGTTGGTGGGGTGGGGCTTACCTGGAGAGTCGGGGTTGGCGTTCGTGGGGGTTGCCGATGGGGCGGCGGGGTGGGGTGGGGTCGTGTTGGGGTGGGCGGGTGCGGAGGTGTTGGGGTGGGCGGGTGGGGTGGGTGGGGGCCAGGTGGGTGGGTGGAGGCCTTCGGGTGGGATGGCTAGGTCTATGGGGGTTGCGGCGGAGATGGTTAGGAGGCGGGTGGGGAGGAGGTGGAGGGGGATTGCGGTGAAGAGGGGGTGGGGGAAGGAGTCGGGGTGGGTGGTTGCTTGGTGGGCGATGGTTTTGAGGGCGGTTGCGTCGGTGGTTGTGGTGGTGGGGTGTAGGACGGCGTCGGTGAGGATTGGGCGGCCGTCGGCGTCGAACATGATGTTGTTGGGGGTGATGGCGCCGTGGGTGAGGCCTGAGTTGTGGAGGTGGGTGAGGGCCTCGGCTAGGGGGATCAGGAGGGTGACTGTTTCGCCTTGGGTGAGTTTTCCTCGGCGGGTCAGGAGGGCGGTGAGAGTGCCGGCTACCAGGTGCTGGGTGATGAGGATCCAGCCCGCCTCGGTTTCGCGGTAGTCGAGTAGGCGGGCGACGTGGGGGTGGCGGAGGCGGGACAGCATGCCGAGGTCTTCGCGGACGCGGCGGCGGTCGGGGAGGGCGTTGATCGGGATGTGTTTGAGCACTGCGTTGCGGCCGGTTGCGCGGTCCCGGACCTGCCAGACGGTGCCGGTCGGTCCGGACCCGAGCTGCCGGCGCAGGCTGTAGCCGTCGAGGTCTGCGAGGTCCATGCCCAAGAGGATGCACCGATCGCCAACACCCCCGCGGAAGTTATCCACATGGATGATGGGTTCGCTGGCCGGATGACTCAGTTATCCACCGTCACCGGCAACAGGGGTTGACTTCGGGCTGATCCGTCTCCGGCCGGCGAGCTGCACGCACCGGCCGGACGGAACGTGACCTGATAGGAGCCTGTCGCAGAGGCCCGTCCATGTGCTGTCCGCCCGGACCGGCGGTGCGTGCCGTCCCGTGTCGGTTCGCACAACGGAAGGACGGCTGTCTCTACGATGACAGACCCGATCGGCGTTACTCACTTCGACATCACCGACATCGCCGGATCAGGCGAAGTCGTCGGCGGGGTCGACACCCACTTAGACACCCACACCGCCGCCTGCCTGGATCACCTCGGCCGACTGCTTGCCCATGCCCAGTTCCCGGCCACCAACGCCGGGGAGAAGCAGCTACTGACCTGGCTGAGGGGTTTCGGCGACCTTGCCGTGGTCGGGGTCGAGGGCACCGGCAGCTACGGCGCCGGCCTCGCCCGGCTGCTGACCTCCGAACACGTCCGGGTGGTGGAGGTGTCACGACCGAACCGGCAGAACCGCCGCCGCCGCGGCAAGTCCGACCCGATCGACGCTGAGGCCGCCGCCCGAGCGGTCCTGGCCGGCACCGCGACCGGCACTCCGAAGACCCGTACGGGGATCGTGGAGTCCATTCGCGTCGTGCGTACCACCCGCTCCGGCGCGATCAAGGCCCGGACCGCCGCCATCAACACCTTGCGCCAGCTCGTCACCACCGCGCCGGAACCACTACGCGGACAACTCGCCGGCCTCACCACCGACCAACTCATCCACGCCACCTCCGCACTACGCCCCACCACCGATCTGACCGACCCGGTCCAAGCCACCAAGACCGCGCTGCGCCGCCTCGCCCGCCGCTGCCAGCACCTGACCGAGGAAGTCACCGACGCCGACACCCAACTGCGCACTCTCACCCACCAGGCCGCACCGGCCCTGCTCGAACGCTGCGGCCTCGGCCCCGAAACAGCAGGCCAACTCCTCACCACCGCCGGCGACAACCCCCACCGACTGCACAGCAACGCCGCCTTCGCGGCCGTCTGCGGGGCATCTCCGGTTCCCGTCGCCTCCGGCCGCACCCACCGCGTCCGCCTTAACCGCGGCGGCGACCGCCAAGCCAACACCGCCCTGCACACCATCGTCTTGGTCCGCATGCGCCACCACCAGCCCACCCGCGCCTACGTCGCCCGCCGACGCGCCGAAGGCAAAACCACCAAAGAAGTCATCCGCTGCCTCAAACGCAACCTCTGCCGCGAACTCCTACCCCTCATCACCCAAGCGCTCACAACCCAGACTTGACGGCTCCGGGTCTATAGGAGCATCAGCCTCACCTCCCACCGCAGTCCCTGAGGTCGGCGGGGTCGGCGGGGTCTGGAGGTGCCAGCAGCTCCAGCGGGTCGTGAGCAGCTCGGCCCATGCAGCCGGTGGGCCGGGCCGCCGGGCCGGGGGGTCGGGCCGGGGGGTCGGGCCCGGGGGGTCGGGCCCGGGGGGGTCGGGCCCGGGGGGTCGGGCCGGGGGGGGTCGGGCCGGGGGGTCGGGCCGGGGGGGTCGGGCCAGGCCCGGGGGGTCGGGCCGTCGGGTCGGGCGGGGGGGTCGGCCCGTGCAGCCGGTGGGGCGAGGCCGTCGGGCTGGGCGTCGGGGCCGGCCCGACCCGACGGGCGTCGGGGCGGGTCGGCTGCGACCGCGAAGGGGACGTGGGGTGGGGCGTGCTTACACTCGGGGGGTGAGTGCTATCGAGTATGTGGAAGCCGGCGTGGTGGGTTATGAGGCTGCGTGGGCTGAGCAGCGGCGGTTGCATGCGGGGGTTGCGGGGGGTGCGGGGCGGGATACGGTAATTTTGCTGGAGCATCCGCCGGTTTACACGGCGGGCAAGCGGACCGAGCCCCATGAGCGGCCGGTGGACGGTACTCCGGTGGTGGATGTTGATCGGGGCGGGAAGATCACCTGGCACGGGCCGGGGCAGTTGGTTGGGTATCCGATTGTGAAGCTCGCCTCGCATGTGTACGTCGTGGACTATGTGCGGCGGCTGGAAGAGGCGTTGATCGGGGTTTGCGCGGAGCTCGGGGTGAAGACCGGCCGGGTGAAGGGGCGCAGCGGGGTTTGGGTTGCGGCTGATGATCGTGGGCGGGAGCGGAAGATCGCCGCGATCGGGATCCGGGTCGCGCAGGGCGTGACGATGCACGGGTTCGCGTTGAACTGCAACAACGATCTGGCGTGGTTCGATCGGATCGTTCCGTGCGGGATCTCGGATGCGGACGTGACGACGTTGTCCAAGGAGCTTGGGCGTGAGGTGACCGTCGCCGAGGTTCTGGAGCCGGTTCGCCGGCATCTCGACGAGCTCCTCGCGTGGAACGAGTACGAGCGCAGCCCGGACATCGATCACCACGAGGAGCCGCCGACCGCGATCACCTACGGGTTGACGGTCTGAGGGTCCAGCCCTACTTCGGCGCGCCACGACGCGTGCAGGGCGCGCAGGCGTTCGACGAGCTCGGGTTGGGCTGAGAGTTCGTTGCTCGACTCGCCGATGTTGTCGGCCAGGTTCGCGAGGAACCAGCCCTCGCCCATCGGCGCGTGTTCGTAGTCGCGCAGGTGGCGCGTGTTCTCGTCGTCGTCGACCCAGCTGAGCTTCCAGTCGCCTGACCGTACGGCCCATTGGAAGCCACAGTCCCAGTGCAGGTTCTCGTGCGCTGCGTCGGCGGATCCCGTGAGTACGGGTAGGATGTCTACGCCGTCGGCGCCGTCCACGGTTGCACCTGCGGCTGCCGCCAGCGTCGGTACCAGGTCCATCGTGCTCACGAGTGCGTTCGTACGACGGCCAGCGGGCAGCTGACCGGGCCAACGCCAGAGCATCGGGATGCGGATGCCGCCGTCCCAGAGCGTGTACTTCGTGCCACGCAGTGGAGCGTTGTCGCCGAAGTTGCAGGTGGAACCGCCGTTGTCGGTGATGTACACGACGATCGTGTCGTCGCCGGCCGCGTCGAGCAGGCGGCCGATCTCGGCGTCCATCAGCTCCAGCTGGGCGAGGTAGTACTCGCGGCCGTGCGGGAGGTTCGGCACGATCACGTCGTCGTACCACTCCATGAACGGGCCGTCCGCGTCCGGTGACCAGTCGCGGAACGTGGGAAGTCCGCGCTTCTCCAGCTCTTCCTGCGGTAGCTGCCAGCAGAAGTTGTGTACGGCGTTGAACGCGACCATGCAGAAGTACGGCCGCTCGTCCGCTGCGCTCATGAACTGTGTTGCCCGTCGGCCGAACTCAGCCGTCAGGAAGCCCTCGTGTTCCACAGGCTCGTCTCCTGAGAGCAGGGGTTGCACGGCCATGTGGTGTGCGGCGGGCTGGCCGTAGGATTCCACGGCCTCCTCTGAGTGGTGCAGGTAATTCAGCCGGCCGAAGGACTGCCCCGCGAGCCCGTAGAGCGTCTCCTCGAACCCGTGGTGCGGCGGACACGCCCTGTCCCCCACGTCCTCCTTGCCGTAGTGCACCTTGCCGAAGTACCCGGTCCGGTAGCCCTGGTCGCGCAGAACCTCGGCCAGCGTCGGTACGTCGTCCGGCGGGAACGCGGCCGAGTCGAACCATTGGCCGCCCCACCGTTGCTGGTACCGCCCGGAGATGATCGACGCGCGGGACGGGCTGCAGATCGGCGCGGTGACGTACGCGTCGGTGCAGGTCACGCCCTCCGCAGCCAGGCGGTCCAGGGACGGGGTCAGTACGTCCGGGTGCACGCCGAGGCCGCCGCGGTCGGCGTACCCGTGGTCGTCGGAAACGATCAGGAGAATGTTCGGAGGACGGTCCATGGCCACAGCCTAGGCAAGCGCCTAGGCGAGCAACCGCCTATCTGTGTGGTACCGAAGTGTCTGCGAGGTGTGACGGCAGTTCGTCGCTACCTTGGGGGTGTGTCCAAATTTCTTGGGTTCTTGCTCGGCGTAGCCGTTGCTCTGGCCGGACCGGCCGTGTTCGGAGTCCTCGCGGCGCCGGGTGGTATCGAGCTGAATGCCAAAGGGATGGCGCTCGCCTTCGGGATCGGCGCGCTCGTGTTCTGGGCCGTCGTGTCGTACTTCTCCGGCGCGGGTGCGCTCGGGGCGTTCGTGGCCTTCGGCACCTTGGTCTACTGCTGGCTGTGGATCCCGAACCGGACCACGAACTTCCTGAACGACGTCCCCGGCGTCACCAACGGGATGATCGACGGGACGAAGCAGTACACGCTGAACGGCGTCGTGCCGATCCTCGGCGTGATCTCGCTGGTGTACGCCGTCCAGCTGATCGTCCGCGCGGTGCAACGGCGGCGGCGTGAACGCGCCGAGGCCGAGCGGCTGCAGCGGGAGCAGGAGGCGGCGCAGGCGCAGCAGGAGGCGGACGTCGCGGCCGTGTACCCGGTTGCTGCGGGCACCTATCAGGCGCCTGCTGCTTATCAGGGGCACAGCTCGTACGACGACCTGTTCGACGAGCCGGAGCCGGTGCGGCCGCGGAACCAGGCGGACGAGCAGACGCGGCAGTTCCCGGTCGGTGGGGACGAGGAGTTCGAGCAGACCCGCCCGTTCCCGGCACCGGATGCCGACAGCAACAAGTCCGACGAGACCGTCGCCGCGGCACCCGTCGCCGAGAAGCAGGCTGAGCCGGTCGCGGACGAGCCCACGGCTCCTGCTCCTGTGACGGAAGCGCCTGCGGCGTCGGTTGGCAAGCAGGAGCCCGAGGCGCAAGAGACGAGCGCTGCCGTGAGCAAGCAGCAGTCAGTCGCCGGGTCCGAGCCGACAGCTGAGGCGTCTGCGGTCCCCGGGGAGCAGGAGGCTGTCGGGGCACCTGCTCCGGTGGCGGACGAGGCGACCGTTCCGGTGGCCAAGCAAGAGGTTGTCGGGGCACCTGCCCCTGTGGCGGACGAGCCGACGGTTCCGGCGGCCAAGCAGGAGCCTGTCGCAGCACCCGGTCCGGTCGCGGACGAGCCGACGGTTCCGGCGGCCAAGCAGGAGTCTGTCGCAGCACCCGCTCCCGTGGTGGGAGAGTCGGCCGCTCCTGTTGTGAAGCAGGAGGCTGCGGCGGAGCAGCCCGCGGTCGACGAGTCTGCGGCTGGGGAGTCTGCGGCCGGGGAGACCAAGCCAGTCGAGGCGAAGCCGGTGGAGGCCAAGGCAGCTGAAGCCAGGTCGGCCGATTCGAAGGCTGAGGCAACGAAGGTCGAGGAGAGCCCGAAGGTTTCGCCGAAGGAGCAGGTGGGGTCTCAGTATCGGGAGCGGATGGAGAACCCGGAAGACACCGGTGAGTTCTTCCTCGCCTTCGAGAACCCGGCCGTCAAACCAGCCTAGGGAACGCTGGCCCCGGAACGTCGGGCTCGGAACGCTGGCCCCAGAACGTCGCGCTCGGAACGGCGGGCTCGTAACGCTGGCCTCGGAACGGCGGCTCGTAACGCCGGCCTCGTAACGGCGGCTCGGAACGGCGGTTCGGAACATCGGGCTCAGCAACCGGTCTACGAGAGGCCGGTCCGGGGGACGTCGGGCTAGGCAACGTTGGGCTGGGGGCGATTTAGGCGACGTGCATGTGTTGTTGGTGTTCTCCTCGGCGGGCGTGTTCTGTGAGGGCCTCGTTGTAGGCGGTGGTTGCTATTGCCAGGACCTCGCGGGACAGCTGTGCTCGGGGGGACTCCGTGCTCCAGGCCAGTACCAGCTTGCGGTGGATCGGGTTCCCGGCGAGGGTGCGCGTGGTTACTTCCGGGGAGAGCATTCGGTACGACGTGGGTGAGATGAGCGCCACGCCCTGGCCGCTGGTGACGAACCCCATCAGTACTGACGTATCAACCGAATGATGCTCGACCCGGGGCTGGAAGCCCGCCGCCTCACACGCTGCACGGAACAGGACGTGGAAGCCGCTGTCGTCCGGCGGTTCTCCGATCCACTCCTCGTCGCGCAGCGCGGCCAACTCGATCTCGCCGCGGGTCCGCGCCGCCACCGGATGATCGGCGGACAAGGCGACGTACGCCGACTCCGACTCGACCACGGTGGTCGACTCGACACCGGCCGGCAACCGCAGCTCGAACCCGGGGAACTCGCGCAACAACGCGAAATCCAGCCGTCCGCTCTCGAGCTGCTGCAGCAACACACTCGAGGACCACTCGACCTCGACGCTGACCTGCTCGATCTCCCCGTGGTCCCGCAACCGGGACGCGATCCCCGACGTCGGCGCGGTCGGGAATCCACCGAGCCGGACCGCCGACGACTCAACCGCGGTCATCGCGGACACGGTCGCCGCGAGGTGGTCGACGTCGACCAGGATCGCCCGCGCGCGGTCGACGGCGTACCGGCCCAGCGGGGTCGGGGTGACGCCGGTTCGCGAGCGCTCGAACAGCTCTCCGCCGAACGCGGCCTCGATCCGCTTCAGCTGCGCCGTCAGGCTCGGCTGGCTGACCTTGAGCCAGCGGGCGGCCCGTCCGACGGACCCCGCTTCCGCCACCAGGACGACAACTCGCAGATGGCGCAGCTCCACGTTCATGCGTCGAGACCGTAGTCGAGGTGCACGCACAGCTCACAGGCGACCTACATTGCGGTTTCGTCACAGCCGAGCCCGCACCTGTAACGCGAGACCCGGCCGCGACGATTAATCAGCCCCGCTCCAACGCCAACGCCTCGCGGTAACCCAACCGGCGGCCCGTCTGCAGCAGCGTGCGCTCGTACAGCCGCGCCCCCATCCGCACGATCAGTACCGTGGCCGCGAGCAACAGCGCGATCGCGACGAGCGGCTGCCAGACCGGTACGTCCTCGGTGAGCATCCGCCCCGGCATCGACATCGAGGAGGCGATCGGGACGAACGACGCCACCGTCTTGGCCGACGACCCCGCGAACACCGAGAAGAAGAACGGGATCATCAGGATCATCTGCCCCGGCAGCGTGGTCGATCCGAGGTCCTCCTGCCGCGTGGCCAGCGATCCGGCGACCGCCCACAGCCCGGCCAGCGCCACGAACCCGAGTACGAAGAACACCACGAACCAGCCCGCGACCGGCGCCACCACCTCGAGGATCGCGGCCTGATCGGTCGCGAGCAGCCCGATCAGCGACGCTCCCGCGATGATCACGATCTGCCCGAGCGCGAGCGCGGTGTTGCCGAGCACCTTGCCCCACAGCAGCGACCGGATCGGTACCGCGGCCGCCAGGATCTCGACGACCCGGCTCTCCTTCTCCTGGACGACGCTCTGCGCGATCATCATGCCGAACCCGAGCGCGGTCATGTAGAACACCAGCGCCAGCCCGACGTTCACGAACTGCGACACCACATCCGGCAACGGACCGGGCTTCAGCAGGTCGACCTGGACCTTCGTGCCGACGTGCAACTCCGCGGGGGTGAGTCCAGCCTTCGCCGCATTCGCCGCCGTACCAACAGACGCCACGGCCTCCCGCAGCGCGCTCTCGATGCCGCTGTCGACGTGGTCCTTGCCCAGGACGACGTACCCGTCGTCGCCGGGCAGCAGCGCGGCCTTCACGTCGCCATCGGTGACGGCTTTGGTGGCAGCGGACCGATCGGCCAGTCGTACGACCTCGTACCCCTTGCCGCCGGCTGTGGTCGATGCCTGCTGCACCACCTTCGCCCCCGACTCGTCGACCACGCCGATCTTCGAAGGGCCGCTGTTACCCGCCAGGACCGCCGGCAGGATCGTCGCGGCGATCACGATCAGCAGCATCACCACGGTCGAGCCGACGAAGGTCTTGTCCCGCAGTTTCGTGGTGACCTCGCGCTCCGCGATCAGCACCCACGGCCTGTCCAATGCGTTCATCGGGTCGCCTCCCGGAAGACATCGCTCAACGCCACCCGCTCCGGCCCGAACTCCAGCACCGGCCCGCGGCTGATCGCCTCCTGCAGGATCTTCTGCTCCATCGCGGCATCCAGTACGTCGAACAGCGCCGTACCGCCGGCCACGTCCCGCACCTGGATCCCGCGGAGGTCACGCAACCAGCCCGCGTCGCCGTCGATCACCAGGCGGTACGTCGACGCCGCGCCGGCCGAGAGCTCCGCAACGGAACCGGCCGCGACCACCTTGCCGCGGGACAGTACGACGAGGTCGTCGCACAGGCGCTCCACCAGATCGAGCTGATGGCTGGAGAACAGCACCGGCACTTCTGGCGTCACCTCCTCGCGGAGCAGGTCGACCATCGCGTCCACGGCCAGCGGGTCGAGGCCGCTGAACGGCTCGTCGAGCACCAGCGCGATCGGTTGGTGGACCAGCGCGGCCGCGATCTGCACCCGTTGCTGGTTGCCCAGCGAGAGCGTCTCGAGTACGTCGGTGGCGCGCTCGGCCAGGCCGAGCCGCTCGAGCAGCTTGTCGGTCCGCTCCAAGGCTCGCTCCGGGTCGAGCCCGTGCAGCCGGCCGAAGAACACCAACTGGTCGCGGATCTTCATCTTCGGGTACAGCCCACGCTCCTCGGGCATGTAGCCGAAGTCACGGCGGACCTCCTGCGTCAACGGCCCGCCCTGCCAGCGCACCTCGCCGGCGGTCGCGGCCAGTACGCCGAGGATGATCCGCATCGTCGTCGTCTTCCCGGCCCCGTTGGCCCCGACGAATCCGGTCATCCGTCCCGGTACGACGTCGAAGGTCACGTCGTCCAGCGCCAGATGATCACCGAACCGCCGGGTGAGCCCACTCACCCTGAGCATGTGTGTCACCGTTCCCATCAGCTCCGCCGGACGCCCGTCGCCCGACCCTCCCCAAGCTAGCCAGAGGGCGTCTCGGCGTACGTCGGCCGTGAGGGTGACTGCCGGGGTCATCCGCAGGACGGATCAGCTGGAGGTGTCGTCTCCGGGGGTCACGAGGCCGCATTCGTACGCGAACACGACCGCCTGGACGCGGTCGCGGAGGCCGAGTTTGAGCAGGACCCGGGAGACGTGGGTCTTCACGGTCGCCTCGCCGACGTACAGCTGAGAGGCGATCTCGGTGTTGGTCAGGCCGCGGGCGATCAGGCTGAGCACCTCGCGCTCGCGGTCGGTCAGCTCGGCCAGCAGGTCCGGCCGGTAGACGCGTTCGCCGCCACCGGCGAAGCGCTTGATCACGCGGCGCGTGACCTCGGGCGCGAGCAACGCGTGGCCGGAGTGCACGATCTGGATCGCCTCGACCAGGTCCTCCGGCGCGGTGTTCTTCAGCAGGAACCCGCTCGCCCCGGCGCCGAGCGACTCGAACAGGTAGTCGTCGCGGTCGAACGTGGTCAGGATCACGACCTTCCCGGCGTCCTCGGCGACGATCCGCTGAGTCGCGGTGATCCCGTCCACGCCGGGCATCTGGACGTCCATCAGTACGACGTCGGGCCGCAACGCGAGCGCCAGCTCGATCGCCTTCTCGCCGTCGGCCGCCTCACCGACCACCTCGATCTCCGGCTCGACCGACAGGATCATCCGGAACCCCGCCCGCACCAGGTCCTGATCGTCGACGAGCAACACCCGCAGCTTGTCAGTCAACTGGTACTCCAATCAGCGGGATTCGGACGCGGACCCGGAATCCTCCCACGGGGCGGGGGCCGATCTCGCTCTCACCGCCGAGCAGGGCGACCCGTTCGCGGATCCCGACGTGACCGAGCCGGCTGCCGACCGGCGCGTGCTTCGGACGGCCGTCGTCGAGCACCTCCAGCTCCACCGCGTCACCGAGATAACGCAGCGTGAGGTGAGCGCTGCGGGCCGTCGAATGTTTACGAACGTTGGACAGCGCCTCCTGCGCGATCCGGTACACCGACACCGACACGGTCTTCGGCAGTTCGGCCGGCGAGCCGATCTGGTGGAACCCAACCTCCAGCCCGAGTCCGTTCGCCTCCGCGATCAGCGCGGGCAACCGGTCGGCGCCGGCCTGCGGCTCCTTCGGGTCCGGCGTACCGACGTCGAGGTCCGGGTCGGCGGCGCGGAGCATGCCGAGCAGTTGGCGCATCTCGTTCACCGCGCTCCGGCTCGAGTCCTCGATCACGTTCAGCGCGTTCTTCGCGGCGTCCGGATCGGTGTCCATCACCCGGCGCGCTCCCCCGGCCTGGATGCCGATACTGCTGATGTGGTGTGCGACCACGTCGTGAAGTTCCCGGGAGATCCGCAGCCGCTCGTCGATCACTGCGCGCCGGGCGTTCGCCTGCTGTTGCGCGGCGAGTTCGGTCGCCTGCTGTTCCAGTTCGGACCGCTGCCGAGCGGTTCCCCAGGCGGTCCGGCCCCAGAAGTACGCCCCGAAGAAGTAGAGAACGTTCAGCGCGACCGCCAGCACCACACTCGATACGTACGGCGAGAACAGCGCATCGTTCGGTCCTTCGAGCGCGTTGTTCCGCAGCGCCTGGACGAAGTTCAGGCCGAGCCAGCCGAACATCGCGAGAAACACGACCGCCACCGCGACCTTCATCAGCCGCCGGTCGCGGGCCCAGGCGACCGCCGCGTAGACCGCCATGAACATGGTCGCCTGGGTGACCAGGTTGCCCTGGTACGAGAACAGCGCACGCTCGCCGTTCACCACGAACAGCACCGCGACCGCCAGCAGCACCGGAATCGGCCACCGGCGCCGGAAGCACAGCGGCAACGCCACGGCGGCGCTCAGTACGTACGGCTCGACGCCGCCGATCCCCAGGCTGACGTGCTGCGGCGACCCGCCGCGGGCGAGCTCGGTCCCGAACACACCGGCCGCCGCCATCCCGAGTCCGAGCAGTACGTCGTACCGCTGCTCACGGGCGGTCGGCGCCGGACGTGTCCACATTCTCATCAGCGTACGGGTGAAACACCGCTGAACCGTGGCGCGTACCCTTGGAGTCGTGACCATCGCCCCAGAAGGACGGAAGCTGCTCAGGCTCGAGGTGCGCAACGCGGAGACCCCGATCGAGCGTAAACCCGAGTGGATCAAGACCCGCGCGAAGATGGGCCCGGAGTACCAGGCGCTGCAGAAGCTGGTGAAGTCCGAAGGACTGCACACGGTCTGCCAGGAAGCCGGCTGTCCGAACATCTTCGAGTGCTGGGAGGACCGCGAGGCCACCTTCCTGATCGGTGGCGATCAGTGCACGCGGCGCTGCGACTTCTGCCAGATCGACACCGGCAAGCCCGAGGCCCTCGACCGCGACGAGCCCCGCCGCGTCGCCGAGTCGGTCCGCAGCATGGGTCTGCGGTACGCGACCGTCACCGGCGTCGCCCGCGACGACCTGGACGACGGCGGCGCCTGGCTGTACGCCGAGACGATCCGCCAGATCCACGAGCTGAACCCGGGCACCGGCGTCGAGATGCTCGCGCCCGACTTCAACGCCGTACCCGAACAGCTCGCCGAGGTGTTCTCGTCGCGGCCCGAGGTGTTCGCGCACAACGTCGAGACCGTGCCGCGGATCTTCCGCCGGATCCGGCCGGGCTTCCGCTACGAACGGTCCCTGGACGTGATCACCCAGGCCCGCGACTACGGCCTGGTCACCAAGTCCAACCTGATCCTCGGCATGGGCGAGACCCGCGACGAGGTCAGCCAGGCGCTCAAGGACCTGCACGCGGCCGGCTGCGAGATCATCACGATCACGCAGTACCTGCGTCCGTCCGTGCGGCACCACCCGGTCGAGCGCTGGGTCAAGCCCGAGGAGTTCGTCGAGCTGGACGCGGAGGCGCAGGAGATCGGCTTCGCCGGGGTGATGTCCGGTCCGCTGGTACGGTCCTCCTACCGCGCCGGTCGGCTGTACCGTCAGGCGGTCGAGTCACGTATGAACGCTACGCAGGCATAACAGGACAGGGTAGAGATGGCCAAGAACGACGCCCCCGCGGAGAAGACCGGCAGGCTGAAGCAGATCCTGCAGGCCTATCAGATGACCAAGAAGTCCGACCCGAAGGTCGGGCTGGTACTGGCCGGGATCTTCCTCGGCATCGTCGCGGTGTTCGTCGTGCTCGCACTGCTGGTCGGGCCGCTGCTGGTCTGGCTGCCGCTGGGCGTGGCGATCGCGTTCCTGGTCACCACGATCATCTTCGGCCGCAAGGTCGAGAAGGCGGCCTACAGCCAGATCGAGGGCCAGGCCGGTGCGGCCGCGTCCGCGCTGCAGACGCTCCGCCGCGGCTGGACCGTCGCCCCCGCGGTCGCGGTCACCAAGAACTCCGACATCGTGCACCGCGTGGTCGGCCGGCCGGGCATCGTCCTGGTCGGCGAGGGCCAGCCGAGCCGGGTGAAGAACCTGCTCGCCGCCGAGGCGAAGAAGCACAACCGGGTCGCCGGTGGCGCGCCGGTGACGCAGATCATCGCCGGTCAGGGCGAGGGCGAGGTCGACATCCGCAAGCTGACCAAGCACGTGATGAAGCTGCCGGCCGTCCTGCAGCCGTCCGAGATCACCGACCTGCTGCAGCGGCTGAAGGCGCTGGACGCGGTCCGCCCACAGGTGCCGATGCCCAAGGGTCCGGTCCCGACGAGCCTGAAGGGCGCCCGCCAGGCCATGCGCGGCCGGTGATCAAACTGTAACCAAGAGGCATGTTCGGCAGTTGAACTGTTCACATGCGCCGTGGGGAGGCTGGTTGCCCTTAGAGTGCGACCAGGACGGGATTACAGGGGAACAGACGACATGACGGACCTGATGCCGGCGGTCCATCAGCCGGTGACCGAGACGTGGCCTTCGCTGGCCCGTCCGCGTTCCAATCCGGTACGCCGGTACGGCGCCGCGACCGCGATCCGGCTGATCGCCAAGGACCTGCCCGCCACCATCCACCTCGACAGCAACCGCTCCTACGGATTGGGCGGGCCGGCAATGCGGGTGCATCGAACGTCGGCGTTCCTTGACCGGCTCGGGCAGGACGCCGGCTCCGGCTTCGGCGAGGCGTACCTGGCCGGCGACTGGGACCCGGAGCCCGGCACCGACCTGGCCGACCTGCTGGTCCCGTTCGCGGAACGGTTCAGCAACGAGGAGACCCGGCATCTGCTGCCGAAGTGGGCCCAGTCGCTGCGCTGGCTGGTGACCAAGTCGCAACCGGGCGAGCAGGAGAACGACCGGGCCGGCGCCCGGGAGAACGTCAGCCGGCACTACGACCTCAGCAACGCGATGTTCTCGGAGTTCCTGGATCCGACGCTGACCTATTCGGCGGCGTACTTCGGCGCTGACACGAGCCTCGATCTGGCGTCCGCGTCGTACGACGAACTCACCGCGGCTCAGTTGCGCAAACTCGACTCGATCCTCGACGCGGCCGGGGTGCGGTCCGGGTCGCGGGTGCTCGACATCGGCTGCGGGTGGGCCAGTCTGGCGATCCGGGCCGCCCAGCGCGGCGCCTGGGTGACCGCGATCACGATCGCCTCGCAGCAGGCGCTGCTCGCGCAACGCCGGATCGCCGAGGCCGGCGTCGGCGACCGGGTGCAGGTCGCGCTGCGGGACTACCGCGACCAGATCGGCGAGTTCGACGCGGTGCTCAGCGTGGAGATGATCGAGGCGGTCGGCGAGAAGTACTGGCCGGTGTACTTCGACGCGATCGAGCGGCGGCTCGCGCCCGGCGGGATCGGCGTGGTGCAGGCGATCGTGATGCCGCACGAGCGGATGCTTGCCACCCGCAACACCTTCACCTGGGTGCAGAAGTACATCTTCCCGGGCGGCCTGATCCCGTCGATCAAGGTGATCGAGGACATCACCTCGCAGCACACCGGCCTGCGCGCCGAGGTGATCCGGCACCTGGGACCGGACTACGCGCGGACGCTGCGGATCTGGCGGAACCGGTTCATCGAGCGCTGGCCGGCGATCGCCGCGCTCGGCTTCGACGACACGTTCCGGCGGATGTGGGAGTTCTACCTCGCGTACTCCGAGGCCGGCTTCCGCACCGGGTACCTTGACGACGTGCAGTTGATGCTGACCCGGCGTTAGCGGCGTACGACGATCGTCTTCGCGGCCAGGTCGTGCAGGCCGCGGCGTTCGCGGTCGAACACCACCGCGGGGATCACGAGCAGGATCAGCACCGAGCGGATGATGCCGGCCAGCAGCCCGGGCGGTCCGTCGTACGTCTTGCGGTCGCGGACCGGGGCGACGCGAAGCCCACACAGCCGGTGGCCGATCGTGCTGCCGAGCAGGCCGGCCAGGATCGCGGACATCGCGAAGAACGCCGCGGTGTGCAGCAGGCTGTGATTGTTCCCGCCCGCCCACATCGGCCGCCCGGTCAGCGCGGACGCGATCAGGCCCGCGATCAGCCAGTCGATCACCAGCGCCAACACCCGCCGGCCCCAGGTCCCGACCGACCCCGGACCGTCCTCCGGCAGGCCAAGCCGATTGCCCGGGTAACGGAATTCTTCGGAGGGTCCGGTTGCGGGCTCCGCGGATGATGCCATGATGTCTAGCCTACGGACACGCGCCGAGACGCCCCCGAACGGGGCGCGATATCTCAGGGCGTAACCGCCGTACACCAGTGGGTCAGCGCGGACACGCTGGGCGTAACATCCGCGAAACATCAGGGTCACGACGGAGAAACCGGGTGGCCCTACGTTCAGATGAATCTCTGAGCCACCCTAGGAGTACGTATGTTTTCCAGCGCGGAGGAGCTGCTCGCCTACGTCAAGGACGAGGGCGTCGAGATCGTCGACATCCGGTTCTGTGACCTTCCCGGCATCATGCAGCACTTCACCGTCCCGGTGTCGTCGTTCGGTCCCGAGGTCTTCGAGGAGGGCCTGGCCTTCGACGGTTCGTCGGTGCGCGGGTTCCAGCAGATCCACGAATCGGACATGAAGCTGCTGCCGGACCCGACCAGCGCGTTCATCGACGAGTTCCGCACCGCCAAGACGCTGGTCGTGAACTTCTTCGTACACGACCCGCTGACCGGCGAGGCCTACTCGCGGGACCCGCGCAACATCGCCCGGAAGGCCCAGGAGTACCTGAAGTCGACCGGCATCGCGGACACCGCGTTCTTCGCGCCGGAGGCCGAGTTCTACGTCTTCGACGACGTCCGGTTCGAGACCAAGTCGAACGGTGCGCACTACTCGATCGACTCGATCGCCGGCGCCTGGAACACCGGCCGGGTCGAGGACGGCGGCAACCGCGGCTACAAGGTCCGCTACAAGGGCGGCTACTTCCCGGTCGCGCCGACCGACCACTTCGGTGAGCTGCGCGACGACATCACGCTGGCGCTGGAGCGGTCCGGGCTGATCGTCGAGCGCGCCCACCACGAGGTCGGCACCGCCGGTCAGGCCGAGATCAACTTCCGCTTCGACGAGCTGCTCAAGGCCGCCGACGACGTGATGAAGTTCAAGTACATCGTCAAGAACACCGCGTGGAAGGCCGGCAAGACCGCGACCTTCATGCCGAAGCCGATCTTCGGCGACAACGGCTCCGGGATGCACTGCCACCAGTCGCTGTGGAGCAACGGCGACCCGCTGTTCTACGACGAGTCCGGGTACGGCGGCCTGTCCGACGTGGCCCGCTGGTACATCGGCGGTCTGCTCAAGCACGCCCCGTCGCTGCTGGCCTTCACCAACCCGACGGTGAACTCGTACCACCGGCTGGTGCCGGGCTTCGAGGCGCCGGTCAACCTGGTGTACTCGTCCCGGAACCGCTCGGCCTGCATCCGGATCCCGATCACCGGCTCGAACCCGAAGGCCAAGCGCATCGAGTTCCGCTGCCCGGACCCGTCGGCGAACCCGTACCTGGCCTTCTCGGCCCAGCTGCTGGCCGGCCTGGACGGTATCCGCAACAAGATCGAGCCGGCCGACCCGGTCGACAAGGACCTGTACGAGCTGCCGCCGGAGGAGCACGCGGGCATCGCCCAGGTGCCGACCTCGCTGCCGGCCGTGATCGACTCGCTCGAGGCCGACCACAGCTTCCTGCTCGAGGGCGACGTGTTCACGTCCGACCTGATCGAGACCTGGATCGACCTCAAGCGCGAGACCGAGATCGCCCCGATCCAGCTCCGCCCGCACCCGCACGAGTTCGAGCTTTACTACGACGTCTGAGTCGTAGCTGAGTCCTAGCTGAGAAAAGCCCCACCCGATTGATTCGGGTGGGGCTTTTTCATGGTCTGGACCGGGCCGGAACACAGGCGCAGAATGCGCATGACATCGCTCGGGGGCTCGGAAGGGGGAACACAGTGAGGCCGTCATACATGCGCCGGTCCGCGATTCTCGGAGTACTGGGTCTGCTCGGATCGCTCGCACTGGTAGCCACGCCCGCGACGGCGGCGCCGAGCGCCGTTGCCGTTCACAACCCGTTGCTCAAACAGACCTTGGCGGAGGAGGAGGAACCGGACCCGGACGACCCGGCCCAGTCGGCACTCTGCCAGTCGTTCCTCGGGCAGCCGAACCCGTATCCGGCGACGGCGCCGAACGTCGACCAGATCGTCGGTGACACCGTGGTACCGGTCGGCTCGCAGGCCGGCTGCAGCGCGGCGCAGAACGAGACCACGATCGCGGTCAACACGCGCAACCCGTACAACATCGTCGGTGGCGCCAACGACTACCGGCTGTTCAACGCGCGGGAGAACCGCAACGACAGCTCGAGTTTCGCCTACACGTCGTTCAACGGCGGGCGAACCTGGAGCAACATCATGATCCCCGGGCTGACCATCACCTCCGGCGGGACCGGCGCGTTCCACTGGTTCGACGGATCCGGTGACCCGGTGGTCGCGTTCGGGCCGGGCAACACGGTGTACTTCGCGAGTCTGCTGTTCAGCCGGTCGACTCCGCTCGGCGGTCAGGAGGCGAGCGCGATCGTCGTCAACACGTCTCACGACGGCGGACTGCACTGGGGTCCCCCGCGCGTGGTCGCGATGGACGGCGTCAACCCTGACGGGACGCCGACGGTCACACACATCTTCAACGACAAGCCGTGGATGGCCGCCGATCCGTCCAGCGGCCGGGTGTACGTGAGCTGGACCCGGTTCACCTACGACAGCAAGGACAACTACGTCGAGTCGCCGATCATGGTCTCGGCGAGCGTGGACTTCGGCACGCACTTCGCCGCACCGGTACGGATCCCGCCGTCGCTGGACGGCTTCTCGGGCGGCATCACGCCGTTCGACCAGGGCTCGAACCCGCAGGTCGGCAACGACGGGCAGCTGTACGTCGCCTACGAGGCGTCGGTCTGCGCGACCGCGGCGTGTGACAGTGCGGGTGACCGGGACGCCACGGTCGTTGCCACGTCGACCGATCACGGACGGACCTTCCGGCACGCGATCGTCGACACGAACTACGACTTCCCAGCCACGCTGACCGGGGAGAACTTCCGGCTAAACAGCTACCCGCAACTGGCGTACGACCGGCTCAACGGGAAGCTGACCGTGGTCTGGTCGGACGACCGCAACGGCCTGTACGACCCGGCGACCGGCGCATCGGTACGGACGAACGGCGACAACGTGGTCTCGTCCTCGGGCAACGGCAAGACCTGGTCCCGGCCGCTGGTGATCGGCACGCCGCAGGACGAGTTCTTCAGCGCGGTTGCGGCGCGCGACGGCAAGGTCGCGATCACGTCGTACACCAGGCACTACGACCCGAACGGGATCAACCTCGACTACGCGTACTGGTCCGCCTCCGGCACCCGGTCGCTGAGCCGGGCGGCGACCCAACGGATCACCACCGTCTCGGAGAACCCGCAGGTCCAGTTCCTGTCGGTCAACCCGGACGGCACCGAGGTCCAGGGCGTCTTCATCGGCGACTACTCCGCCGTCGCGATCGGCGCGGACCTCCGCATCCACCCGAGCTGGACCGATTTCCGCGGCAACCCCGGCGTGAACACGCCCAACCAGGACGCCTACACCCAGAGCATCGCGCTCAGGCACTGACGCCCAGTTGGTCGAGCTCGGCGAGCATCGCCTCGTCGAGCTCGACCTCGGCCGCCCGGAGGTTCTCCTCCAGGTGCGCGATGCCGCGGGTGCCGGGGATCAGCGCCGTGTGGTTGTCGTGGGCAAGGATCCACGCGAGGGAGATTGCCGCCGGTGTGGTGCGCTCGCGGTCGGCGATCCGGCGTACGGCGGGATGCTCGGTCGGGGACGGGATGCGGTCGAAGGCCGAGCCGAGTGGGAAGTACGGAACGTAGGCGATGTCGTTCGCGGCGCAGATTTCCAGCTGCCCCTCGGACGAGCGGTCGAGCAGGTTGTAGGCGTTCTGGACGCAGACGATTCCGGCCGGGAGGGCCTGGTTCAGCTGGGTGGTGCTGACGTTGCTGAGGCCGATCGCGCCGATCAGGCCTTCGTTGCGGAGGGCAATCAGTTCGGCGAGTTGGTCGTCGAGCGGGACGACCTGGTCGCCCTCGGCGATCAGGCCCGGGCCCTGGTCCGCCCGGCGGAGGTTGACCACCGGCACCTGATCGAGGCCGAGCGACCTGAGGTCGAGGTGGACCTGCTCCCGCAGTTCGTGCGGCCGCTGGGCGAGCGTCAACTGTGCGTCGACGCGGCGGGCGCCGACCTTGCTGACGATCACCAGGTCCTCCGGGTACGGACGCAGCGCGGCCCGGATGTGCTGGTTCACGGTCGTGTAGCCGTAGAACGATGCGGTGTCGAGGTGGTTGACGCCGAGCTCGACGGCGCGGTGCAGTACGGCGGACGCCGCGGCCGTATCCACATGCTCGAGCTGCATCGCGCCGTACCCGATCCGGGCGATCTCGTGCTGACCGAGCTTGACAGTGCCCCCAGGGCGTTGAGATGTCATCTGCTGAGGTCCTCAGGTAGAGTCGACGGAAACGGAGAATTCTCCGATTTCTCGACGATAGCACTAACTGGAGGTTTCTCCACTTATGCGTGCGGACGCGGCTCGTAAACGCGAGCAAGTGGTTGCGGCGGCCGGTGACGAGCTCGCCGATCTCGCCGTGGCCGCGCGCAAAGGCGAGACGGCCCGGCTGTCGCTGGACAAGGTGGCGGCTCGGGCGCGGGTCGGAGTCGCCACGCTGTACCGGCACTTCCCGACCCGCGAGGCACTCCTCGAAGCCGTCTACCACCAGGAGCTCACCCGGCTCTGCGAGGCGGCGCCCGGCCTGGCCGCCGGAGCACCGCCTGACGAGGCACTACTCACCTGGATGTACCGCTACCTCGACTTCGTCGACTCCAAGCGGGCCATGGGCTCCGACCTGCGGACGATGGTTGCCTCGGGCGCCATCACCCAGACTGACACGCGCGCCCGCCTCACCGCGGCGGTCGAGCCGTTCCTCGCGAAAGGCATCGGGGCCGGCGTTTTCCGCTCCGACGTACCGGCCGGTGACGTCGTCGCGGCGATGGCCGGCGCGGTGTTCGCCGCCGATCCGGCCGACTCGACGCAGCAGCGCGAGCAGACCGAACGCCTGCTCGCACTGCTGATCGACGGGCTCAGTTGTACGTCGCGGTGACGTGGTAGACCCGGCCGCCCCAGCCGTCGTTCGGGAACGAGTCGGAGATCCGGACGTAGCCGGCTTTACCTGATCCGTTGCCCAGGTACGGCGTGAGGTCGAAGGTGCGGGTGGCCTTGTTCTGGCCGTCGTGGTACTGGTTCGTCTCGGTGGCGACGGTCGTCCAGTTCTGACCGTCGCCGCTGAGCTGGACGACGAACTCGTTGTCGATCGTCAACGCCACCGATGCCGACGATGCGTCGGACGGGAACGGGAACCGGTAGACGAAGTACGAGTTCCCGTCCGCGAACCGGTTCTGCACGCCGTTGCTCTGCGACCCGTCGGCGTCGTACAGCCACGGGGTCTCGGCCGCCGTACCGGTGTCGAAGTCGGCCTTGTGGGCAAGGAGAATGTCCGCACGCGTCGTGTACGACAGCTGTGGCCCGGACGTCACCGTGGCGGTCACCGAGTGCAGACCGTCCGCCGTGCCGGCCGGGATCGTGACGTCGAGGTCGACGGACGTGTCGACCGGTACGGCGTTGCCGCGGGTCGTGAGCGTCACCGTGGAACGGGCCGGAGTGACCGTCCAACCCGACGGGCCGGCCGCCTGGACGACCGCGGTGGTGCGGTCGCCGACGGAACCGGTGGCCTGAACGCCGACCTTGATCTTCACGTGCGTCGCGCTACCGGTTGCCGGCATCACCACGGGCAGGGCCGGATCGGTTGTCGCGGACAGCGATCGGACCGGCGGTGTCGCGGGTACGGCCGCCAGCAGGGCGCTGAGGGCGCTGGCCTGTGTACGCCAGTCGAAGACGTTCGGGGTCTCGCCGGACCACCGCTCCCCCAACCGGTCGGATGCGTCGCGGTCGTTGTTCCAGACCGTCGCGGCCTGCTGGGCGACGAAGGCGGTGTAGCGGCTGTCGTGCGTGGTGTCCGCGAGGTCCATCCAGTACCGCATGAAGATGCCCTTGAACTGCTTGCCGTTGTCGTCACACGTCCGGCCCGGCGCATCGCAGTACTCCGTGAGCACGCCGTCGGTGACGAGACCCCCCGGGGCGATGGCTGCGTCGGCGAGGCGCCGTACCGTCGTCAGCAAGGCAGGCTTGTGGGTCGCCCGCCAGAGCTCGAGGCCCGCGCCGATCGCGAGGCCTTGGTTGTAGGACCAGACCGTATCGCCGTTGCTCTCGCAGTTGTCCTTCAGACCGTCGTTCACCAGGCCGGCCGAGTTGATCATGCCGCTTTTGGTGAACCAGTTCCAGCCCTCCTGCGCGCGGCCGAGCCAGCGCGTGTCGTGCGGCATCCGGTTGTGCAGCTCGGCGGTGAGGCGGATCCAGAGGCCGTTGGTGACGGCGTTCTTGTACGTGCGTTCGCCGTTCCACCAGACGCCGCCACCACACGTGCTCGGATCCCAGTAGCCCTCGACGTACTCCGCGATCTTCACCGCCATGTCGAGGTACTTGGGGTTCTTGGTCAGGTCGTACGCCTGGACCCAGGTGAGACCCCACCACTCGGAGTCGTCGATCGCGCGGCTGGTGAAGTTGCCGAGCAGCTCGTCGCCGGACAGGTAGCCGGCCGGGAACGCGCCCTTGTCCTTCTCGAACGTGTTGTCCAGCTGCGGCAGGTAGCGGCGGTCGCCGGTGCGCTGCATGTAGTCGCCGATGGTCTGCAAGGCGACAGCCGAGTTCCACCAGCTCGAGGGGAACCAGGCTTTGTTCGGCTCGTACGAGCTCATCAACTGGTCGGCGGCGACCCGGGCACGGGCGACGGCGGTCGGGCCGGACGCAGCCTGACCAGGGCTCGCACCGGCCGGCGGCGACACCAGCCCGAGGGCGAGCGTCACCACCCCGGCGACGAGCAGGCGGAGAGTAGGACGACGGACGGGCATGGGCGGGCTCCTCGAGCTTGGAAACGTTTCACCGAGCTTCGAGGCAGTATCGTCGTCGGGCGAGACAACGATGTCAATGGCTCGGCAGCACTGCAAATCGAGCATCGCGACCACGGGGCGAGACAGCGAAAGTGTGGTAATTCAATAGACTTACTCTGCTGGGTATGACTTTCCTCTGGTACATCCCGAACCAGGTCGACCCCGGTCATCGTGGGGACGACGCCGTCCAGGGACACAACAGCATCGAGCGGTTGACCGAACTTGCCCAGCTCACCGAAAAGCACGGGTGGTCCGGGGCGCTGATCGGCACCGGGTGGGGGCGGCCGGACACGTTCACGGTGGCCACCGCGCTGGCCGCGCGGACCACGACCTTCCGGCCGCTGGCCGCGATCCGGCCCGGGTACTGGCAGCCCGCGCACTTCGCGTCGGCGGCGAGCACGCTCGACCAGCTCACCGGCGGGCGGCTGCTGATCAACATCGTCTCCGGCCAGGACAACCTCGCCGCGTACGGCGACAGCGAAGGCGATCAGCCGCAGCGCTACGCCCGTACGAAGGAGTTTCTCCAACTGGTACGGCGATTGTGGACCGAGGAGGACGTGACGTACCAGGGCGAGTACTTCTCCGTCAGCGGGTCCACCGTCGCCACGCGTCCCGTCGTACGCGAGGGCCGCCCGCATCCCACGTTGTACTTCGGTGGCGCGTCGGACGCGGCGCAACGGGTGGCCGCGACCGACGCCGACGTACAACTCTTCTGGGGTGAACCACTCGACGGCGTCGCGGCCCGGATCGCGAAGCTGCGCGAACTGGAGAACGAGCTCGGGCGCGAACACCCGCCGCTGGAGTTCGGCCTGCGGATCACCACGCTCGTCCGCGACACCACCGACCAGGCGTGGGCGGACGCCGAGGCGAAGGTCGCCGAGATGGCTGAAAAACAAGGGTCCCGAGACGGCCGCTGGTTCAAGGCGGTCGGCCAGCAACGTCTGCTGGACCTGGCCGAACGCGGCGAGGTCCTCGACGACAACCTCTACACCGCACCCGGCAAGTACGGCGGCGGCGGCGCCGGCACCACCTGGCTCGTCGGCTCCCCCGAGGACGTCGCCAAGTCCCTCCACCGCTACCGCGACCTGGGCATCACCCACTTCATCCTCTCCGATACCCCCTACCGCGACGAAACCATCCGCATCGGCGACCAACTCCTCCCGCTGCTCCGCTAAACGGCCAGTTCCGCGAAGACATGCTGTGGTTGTTGGGGCGTTCGCACGCCTCGGGCTGATTGGATGGGGCGTTGCTTGGCGTTGTATGCCCTGGGTGATCGGTTGGTTACCGAGTGCCAGCGGTGGGTATGTGGCGTGGTGAGGCATGTGAGGAGCACTGATGGTCGACTATCTGCCCCGGTCCGCGTGGCATGCGCGGCCGCCGACCGCCGGGCCGGGGAGCTTGATCGCGTCGCACGTCGACGGCGTGGTCATCCACTGGCCGGGGACCGGATCGACGAAGGTCATCCACACGCAGGCGGCGGTCGCGTCGGCGCTGCGTGGCTGGCAGGACTACCACATGGACACTCGCGGTTGGTCGGACATCGCGTACCAGGTCGCGGTCGACCAGGCAGGCCGGGCGTGGACGCTGCGCGGGATGCGCACCAAGTCCGCCGCGAACGGCGACGCCGACGTGAACGATCGGTACGGCGCGATCCTGCTCGTCCTCGTCACCGGCGAGCAGCCGTCCGGCGCGATGAAGGCGACCACCCGCGCGGTGATCGCCGACTTCCGTAAGCTCTACCCCCGCGGTACGGCGATCCGGCCGCACTCCGCGGTCCGCCCGGAGCCGACCGACTGCCCCGGCGATCCAGCCCGAGCCGCGATCGCCCGCGGCGAGTTCACCCCAGGTCACGTGGAGGACGATTTGCCGTACACACAAGCTCAGCTCAGGGCCATGATGCAGGCCGAGATCGAGGAGTACATGAAGCGGTTCTGGGCCGCTCCCACCGGCACCGGTACCGCCATCCGCAAACAACTGAACCGCATCGAGGCCTCCGTCGCCCACGCCGCGATCGCAGAGGACCACGGCCTCGACCAGCCGCTCGTCCCCGACGCCCCACCCGACCCGGAACCCCCAACAGACACCCAGCAGCCGCCCGCCGAGAGCTGACGTTTCACCAATTTGCGGACGTGCTGTGCAAGCTGCTGCTGTTCGCGTATCAGCATGACGTCGATCTGCCGGCCGAGATCGAACGGAAGTGGCTGGTCTACGAGCGCTGACGCGGGGGGCGGGCGTTCAGTGCGAGGGCGATGATCAGGCCGATCGAGACCACCGAGTCGGCTGCCATGATGAGCCAGATCGGGGCCTGGAAGAACCAGTCCAGCGCAATCGCGACGGCGTACGCGAGCGGCCAGTTCGCCGTGCCGATCAGCTTCCACAGGGTGGTCCAACGGTTCGACGTCCAGAGCAGCCCGAGGCCGCTCCCCCAGGCGACGACCGCCAGGATCAAGCTGAACGACAGCAGGTACGGACCGAACAGCAGCAGCCCGACCGCAGCGAAGTCCTGCGGGCGTAGGCGCGGACCTACCTCGACCTGCACCAGTCCATCGGTGGCGGCGGCAACGATCTCGCTCGGCGGGCCGAGCCGCCGCAACACCTCGCGGATCTCCGCCTCGGAAGTCGCACCGCCGGCGCGCGCCTCGTCGATATGCGCCTTCATGTCGGCGAGCAGTTCGTCGCGCCGACCGGCCGGCAGCCCCTCGGCCTCGGTGGCCAGCTCTTTCAGGTACGCGTCGACCAGGCGATCGCTGTCCAGCTCCATGTTCATCCCCGTCTCCCACTCTGCAAGATCTTGTCGACCGAGGTGCAGAACCGGTGCCAGTCCGCGGTGAACGCGGCCAGTGCTCGGGTGCCCTCGGGTGTGGAGGTGTAGTAGCGCCGCGGCGGGCCCGATTCGGACTCCTGCCAGCTGGTGTCGACCAGTCCTTCGCGGCGCAGTCTGGCCAGCAGTGGGTAGATCGTGCCCTCGGTCGTGACCAGACCGTCGACCACGGTTGACGCGTCAGTTGGTCTTGGGGCGGACGGCGAACATTCCGGCGATCACCACAGAGGGGATCAGCACCACCCACAGGCTGCTCAGGTTGAGCAGCACCGGAGCCAGACAGATCATCAGCAGGTCGAAGCCACGGGCCGGCTGCGAGAACAGGCCGGGTGGGATCGCCCCCATCGGGGACGTGACGAGCGGTCCGGCGTACGACGGTGGGCGCGCGGACGCCTGCCGCACGGTACCCGTGATGATGCCTGCGGCAACGGCGAACGTCGACGCCGCGCTGCCGATCGCGGGGTACGCGCAGGCCGCCCAGACGACCGTGACGCCCGCCGGTACGACGGCCATCACCACGCGCAGCTCGCGCAGGTCCCAGCCGAGTGCGCGGACCAATCCCGTCGAGCGGCACGCGGTACGGAGGCCGTCGAGCAGCGGTCGTACGGCGATGAAGCCGGCGATCGCAGCGGCAATCGGTACCAGCACACGGAACCCGGCGCCGTGCACGGCGTACGGCACGACGAGCAGCCCGAACGCGACCGCGAGCCGCCGCGGCCAGCGCAGGATCCGCCGGAACTCGCGCTGCACGATCGCGGCACCGTTCGCGCCGCGCCCGCGATGCGAACGCACTCGCCCCTTGAGACGCCAGTGCCGGCCGGCGATCACGTCACCGAGCATGCTGATGTCCAAGCTGCTCGCCGCGCCCGCCAGCCCGGCGAGCAACTCACCGCCGGCAATCACACTGATCCGCCCCAGCCGGTCGAGCGTGCGCGACATGACGAGCGCCAAGGCGAGGCACACCACCACCGCTACGGCGGACAGCAGGAGAAACTCGCCACCGCTGCCTTCAATCTCCTGAACCTGGGCGAACGTGAGCACTACGTTGGCCGTCTGCACACT
The DNA here is from genome assembly GCF_006715085.1 of Kribbella jejuensis. Lineage (NCBI taxonomy): Bacteria > Bacillati > Actinomycetota > Actinomycetes > Propionibacteriales > Kribbellaceae > Kribbella > Kribbella jejuensis. Next base: position 654,445 of record NZ_VFMM01000004.1, read on the forward strand.
CCGCCCAGGAGTGGGACGAAGCGCAAGAATCACCGCCGGCACGACGGCCAGCAGCAGGAGTACGTCGGCCACCCGCAGCGTCCACCACGTACGCCGCGCCGTCTGCTGGGCCCAGACCGTCCCGACGGCCGCGCAGACCAGCGCGGCGCCGATCAGCACGGCAGCTTCGAAGACGTCGACGACGGGTGCGCCGATGAGCGCCCAGATCAGGGCGCCGACGATCATGCCGATCACCGCGACCGACGCGATCACCAGGCGATAGGCCGGGCGGAGCAGGGATGCTCGGCTGACCGGGGTGGCGAGGAGCCAGAAGCCGGTGGCGCGCGAGGCGGAAACGGGGCCGACGGCAAGCAACACTCGCAGTGTCGTTGCCAGTAGCAACGGTACGACGATCCACGGGAACCACGAGATCGCTTGCGCACAGGACAGCGACGAGCAGCCGGCCGCGTTCGAGTTCAGATGCCGTACGACGTTGCCACCGGTCGCGCCGGCCATCAGCAGCGTGAAGACGACCAGGTAGATGTCCTCGAAGATCTCCCAGAACGACCGGTCCGCGTGCTGCCGCCGGGTGTTCCGCATCCATCGCCGGAGCGACCGCGACGTCGGGATCGCGCCGAAGTCTGCCGGGTCGAACTGCACCGGTCCCTCCGCTGCGCTCATGGCAGCGGAGTGAGCGTGACGACGGAGTCCGCGACGGTCTCGACCAGGCCGGGGTCGTGGCTCGCGAACAGGATCGACGTACCGGAGTTCTTCTCCGCGACCAGCCGGTCCGACAGCCACTGCACGCCGCCGGTGTCGAGCCGTGCCTCGGGTTCGTCGAGCACCATCAGCTTGCGCGGCCGGACCAGCGCCGTCGCCAGCGCGAGCCGGCGACGCTGGCCGGACGACAGCGACCCCGGCAGCTGATCGGCGGCCGACAGCAGGCCGATGTCGTCGAGGATCGTGTCGACCAGGTCCTCCGGTGTCGCGTTCCCGTGGGCGCGGGCCAGCAGGTCGAGGTGCTCGGCCGCGGTCAGGTCCGGGAAGAAGTCCAGGTCGTCGAGCAGCGTGGCGACGTCCCGCCGGACCGCCTCGGCGCGCTCGTCGATCGGCTGACCGTCGAGCAGGATCTTCCCGGCCGCCGGGACGGCCGCGCCGACGATGCACTTGAGCACGGTCGTCTTGCCGGCGCCGTTCGGCCCGACCAGCGCGATCGCCTGCCCGGCGGCGAGAGTGAAGTTCAGTCCCTCGATCACCGGGCGGTCGCCGTAGTTGTGCTGAAGTCCCGAGACAGCCAGCCTGGGCGCCTGTTTCTTGCTCACTTCTTGCGGACCAGAGTCAGCCCGTCGCCGATGCCGAGCATGATCACGTCGACGCGCGCGTCGCCGGCGACATGCGCGTTGAACTCCTTGCGGTCGGCCGGGCCGTCCGCGTCGATCACCCGGCCGCCGGCCAGCGTGTTGTCGAACAGCAGCAATCCGTTCGGCCGGATCAGCGGCAGCACGGTCTCGTAGTACTTGATGTACCAGTCCTTGTCGGCGTCGACGAACGCGAGGTCGAACGTACCGTCGAGCTTGGTCACCGACTCGTGCGCGTCGCCGATCCGCAGGTCGATCCGGTCCGCGACGCCGGCCCGCTCCCAGTACTTCCGGCCGATCGAGGTCCACTCCTCGCTCACGTCCAGGCAGATCAGCTCGCCGTCGGCGGGCAGACCGCGGGAGATCGCCAGCGCCGAGAACCCGGTGAAGGTACCGATCTCGACCGCCCGGCGCGCCCCGATCAGCCGGGTCAGGGTGGTCAGCAGGCCGGCCTGGTCGGCGGTGGTGAGCATGCCGGCCGGGCTGCCGAGCTGCTCGGTCTCGGCCCGCAACTCGGTCGCGATCTCGTCCAGCGGCATCCCGTGGGCGAGCATGTAGTCGTGCAGTTCCTCGGTCACCGGCACCTGATGGCCCATGGGAAATCCGCCCTCCGTGTATTAAGTCGTCGCCTTGTAGTCTCTATGGGTTGCTCGTTGCACCGACACCCACCCCACCCGAGGGAGCTTCACCCATGCGAATCGCCATCGCCGGATCGATCGCGACCGACATCCTGATGACGTTCCCGGGCCGGTTCAAGGACCAGTTCCTCGAAGAACAGATGCACAAGGTGTCGCTGTCCTTCCTGGTCGACGAGCTGGTCGTGCACCGCGGCGGGGTCGGCGCGAACATCTGCTACGGGATGGCCCAGCTCGGGTACCCGTCGCTGCTGGTCGGCTCGGTCGGCGCCGACTTCGCCGAGTACGGCGCCGCGCTGACGGCCGTCGGCGTGGACGTGTCGCATGTCCGCGTCTGCGAGAACGTACACACCGCGCGGTTCACCTGTACGACGGACCTGGACGCGAACCAGATCGCCTCGTTCTACACCGGCGCGATGGCCGAGGCGCGCGAGCTCGACCTGGGCGCGATCCACCGGGCCGCGGGCGGTGTCGACCTGGTGCTGATCGGCGCCGACGACCCGGACGCGATGCTGAAGCACACCGAGCTGGCCAAGCAGCACGGGATCGCGGTCGCGGCCGACCCGTCGCAGCAGCTCGCCCGGATGGAGGGTGACGCGATCCGCACCCTGATCGACGGCGCGGCGTACCTGTTCAGCAACGAGTACGAGTCCGGTCTGATGGCGCAGAAGACCGGCTGGAGCCACGACGAGATCCTCGAGCGGGTTGGCGTCCGGGTCACCACGCACGGCGGCGACGGGGTGGTGATCGAGGACCGCACCGGGATCCTGGCGAAGGTGCCCGCGGTGCCGGCGCCGAAGCTCGTGGACCCGACCGGCGGCGGCGACGCGTTCCGGGCCGGCTACCTGACTGGCCGGGCCGCCGGTCTCGACCACGAGGCCGCCGCTCATCTCGGCTGCACGCTCGCGACCACGGTCCTGGAGACGGTCGGCACCCAGGAATACACGCTGGACCACCCGACCTTCCTCGACCGGCTCGCCGGCGCGTACGGCGCCGACGCCGCCGCCACCGCGAAGCAGGCGCTCAAGCAGGCCTAACCCAGACGGGCCAGGGCGCCCGTCTGCGCCAACAGAGCGAACCGGTCGGGGTTGCCCCAGTGCTCGACGATCCGGCCGTCCTGCACCCGCGCCTGCTCGAACAGCGTGATCTCGACGGGCGCGTTGCTCGGCGGCCCGAAGAACGAACCGGTCGCCGTACCCCGGGCCCGGCCGCGCGCCCAGACCAGGTCGCCGACGACGACCGAGTCCTCCAGCGTGTAGACGATGTCCGGCATCAACTCGTGCACCTGCCGGATCGCGGCCTTCACCTGCGCCCGCGCCTGCTCACCCCTCCCGGCCAGGCCGAACTGGTGCTCGATCAGATCCGGCGCGCACACCTCGTCGACGATCGCCTCGTTCCCGGTCGCGAACCCCTCGTGCAGGATCCGCTCCAGAACCTCCAGTGGTCCTTCCATGACTCCCCCAATTCAGTAGTCGTGCACTCGATGCAGTATCACTGCACTGAACACAGTGATAGTGTGCCGATATGGCCGATCCTGTCAAGACCTACCGCCAGGTGCAGGCGGAGGAGACCCGGATCCGGATCGCGCAGGCGGCGCGCCGGCTGTTCGGCGAGCAGGGGTACGGCGCCACCAGCATCGACGCGATCGCCAAGGACGCGGGCGTCGCGACCCGGACCGTGTATTCCGCGTTCGGGACCAAGCGGGAGATCCTGTCGCTGATCTGCGACCTGTGGCTGTCCGAGGCCGGCGCGCTGGAGCGGGCCCAGCAGGTGTTCGCGATCGCCGATCCGGTCGAGCGGCTGCGCGGTGCGGCCGGCTGGCTGACGAACCTGTACGCGGCCGGCTTCGACGTCGTGCTGATCTTCGAGGCCGCGACCGACGAGAGCCCCGAGACGAAGACGTTGCTCCGCTCGAAGCTTGCCGGACGCAACGAGGTGATGGACGCGATGATCGCCTCACTGGGCGACGTACTACGGGTGCCGCTGAAGCAGGCGCAGGCGATCTACCGCGCGCTCGCCGCGCCCGGTGTCTACCAGGAGCTGGTCAGCGAGTCCGGGTGGACCCCGGCGGAGTTCGAGGCGTTCGTCGCGGACTCACTCCAGCGTCAGCTGCTCTGAGAGCGGGCCCACAGGCCGCGGACGTGGCCGATGTGGCGCCGCATCAGCTGCTCGGCGCCTTCGCCGTCGCCGGCCTCGACGAGGTCGAGCAGTTCGTGGTGTTCGGTCGCGGACGGCACCAGCCGGCCGCTCTCGACCAGCGGGGTCAGCCCGAGCAGCCGGGTCTGTGAGCGCAGGTCCGACACGACGTCGACGAGCTTCTGGTTCCCGGAGTACGCGAGCAGCGTCACGTGGAAGACCCGGTCCGCCTCGATGTACGCGATCAGGTCACCGGCCTCGGCCGCCACCACGATGTCCTCGGCGAGCCGGCGCAGCCGCGGGTAGTCCGCCGCCGGGATCACCGGGACGACGTCCCGGACCGTCGGCGGCTCGATCAGCTGGCGGACGGCGGCCACGTTGTCCAGGTCGTCGTCGGACACCTCGGTGACCCGGAATCCCTTGTTCCGCAGCGAGATGACCAGTCCCTCGCGGACAAGGTCGAGCATCGCCTCCCGGACCGGGGTCGCGGAGACGCCGAACCGGGCGCCGAGGGTCGGCGCCGAGTACACCTCCCCCGGCTTCAGCTCGCCGGAGATCACCGCCGCCCGGAGCGCGTTCGCGACGCTGTCGCGCAGGTTCTCGCGCTGCGCCAGCCGCCGGACGCTCGGCAGCGGCTGCATCGGCTGCGTCGAATCGGCAGTCATCCCTTCACCTCCCTGGTGGCCTATTGTGAAACACACCGGTCAGCGATCCCGGACGCCACCCCCGATCGATGCGACCAGCTCCGTCAGCCGCTCGAACACCCGGTCCGCGCCGATCCCGTCGTGCTCGTACTCGTTGGTCACCCACGCCTGCACGTTCCCGACCCGGCTCGCGGTGTCCAGTTGCAGCCCGGAGTCGACGTACATGTCGTCGAAATAGACCGCGGCGGCCACCGGTACGTCGTTCGCGGCGAGCTTCTCGACGTCGTACAAGGCCGGCCAGCTCGGGCGTTGCGCGAGCAGCTCGACGGCGCCCTGGAACGGCCGCAGCCCGCGGATCTCTTCGAACATCCAGGGGTACATCATCTCGCCGGTGAACAGCAGCGGCCGGGCGTCCTCGGCGAACTCCGGGTGCCGCGCCCGCTCCGTCTCGGCCGCCCAGCCGGTCGCGCCCTCGCCGGAGCCGTAGATGCTCTCCTGGAGTGCCGCGAACAACGGATTCCCGAGGTACGACGACTGGGCATGGACCTGGCCCAGGAAGGTGTCCGAGAGCTCGTCGCCGTCGAACGCCTCGTCGATGAGCCAGTGGATCCGCTCGTACCCGGGCTTCATCCCGAAGTCGATGCCGAGCGACTGGAACCGCCGTACCGTCAACCGGTCGCCGTCCGGCAGCCGTACGTCGTCCGTCGCGAGCCGGTCCGCGATCCGGCTGACGCGCTCGACATTGTGCGGGTACCGCCGGTAGAACTCGCGGTTCTTCGCGGCGACCCGCGGATAGGTCCGCCGGTACACCTCGGCGGCGGACGGATCGATCGAGGCGAGACCACCGGTCACGTAACAGGCGCTCAGACCTTCGGGCGCCTGCGACAGGTAGGTGAGCGTGAGGAACCCGCCATAGCTCTGGCCGAGCGTGGACCAGCGCTTGCCGCCGAAGACGGTCTTCCGCAGGTGCTCGGCGTCGGCGACGATCGAGTCCGCCCGGAAGCAGGCGAGGTACGCCGCGCCTTCCTCGGCCGTCATCGACGCCATCCGCCGGCCACTTACCGGCGTACTGCGTCCGGTGCCGCGCTGATCCATCAGCACAACCCGATACGTCTTCAACGCCCGTCCGATCCACCCGTCGGCGCTGACCGGCCTGGGCCCCTTCCCGCCCGGTCCGCCCTGCAAGAACAGCAAGACGGGCAGCTCCTCGTCCTGCTTAGTGGGATCCACCAACTCCCGCGCAAACAGGCTGATCGACTCCCCTGGCTCTTCCCAGTTCAAGGGAACGTCGACAGTGTGATCCCGTACGTGCATTCCCGGAATCGTGTAGCTGATCATCTCGCCGCCTTCTGCCTGCGTCTCGCGTCCCATTCCGGATTGATCCGGGGTACCGCCGCCAACAACGTCTTCGTGTAGTCGTGCTCGGGCGCACCGAACACCTGGTCGCACGACCCCAGCTCCACGATTCTGCCCCGGTTCATCACCGCGACCCGCTGCGAGATCTGCCGCACCACGGCCAGGTCGTGCGCGATGAAGATGTAGCTGAACCCGCTCTCCCGCTGCAGCCGCATCAGCAACTCCAGCACCTGCGCCTGGATCGAGACGTCCAGCGCCGACACCGCCTCGTCGCAGATCACCAGCTTCGGGTTGACCGCGAGCGCCCGGGCGATCCCGATCCGCTGCGCCTGTCCGCCGGAGAACTGTGCCGGGTATCGCCGGCAGTGGTCCGGGTTCAGCCCGACCCGCTCCATCAGCTCCTGCGCGAACGCCGTCCGCCCGGCCTTGGGCGTGATGCCCTGGTAGCTGAGCGGGGCGGTGATGATCCGCTCGACGGTGTAGCGCGGGTTCAGTGACGAGAACGGGTCCTGGAACACGACCTGCACGTTGTTGCGGAACGACGAGAGATCCTTGCCCGTGGCCCGGGTCACGTCCTGGCCGTCGAAGGCGACCGTGCCCGTGGTGGGTTCGAGCAACCGGGCCGCGATCCGCGCGGTGGTCGACTTCCCGCTGCCGGACTCGCCCACGATCGCCAGCGTCTCGCCGAGCTCGACCTCGAAGCTCACGTCGTCCACCGCGGTGAACGTGGTCTTCCGGGCCCGCGCCCCTTCGCCCCGCGTGACGAACTCTTTCGTCACGCCGCGTACTTCCAGCAAAGTCATGACGCTACCTCGTCGTCGATTCTGGGTACGGCGTCCAGCAGCATCCGGGTGTACTCGTGCCGAGGCTCCGAGAACACCTGCTCCGCCGTGCCGTACTCCACCGGATCACCCGACTGCATCACCAGGACTCGTTGCGCGATCGAGCTGATCACCGCCAGGTCGTGGGTGATGAAGATCATCCCGGTTCCGGTCGTCGACTGCAGCTCGGCGAGCAACTCCAGAATCTGGGCCTGTACCGTCACGTCGAGCGCGGTCGTCGGCTCGTCCGCGATCAGCATCGACGGCGAACAGCACAACGCCATCGCGATCATCACCCGTTGCCGCTGGCCACCGGAGAACTGGTGCGGGTAGTGGTCGACACGGCGTCCGGGGTCCGGGATTCCCACTCGTTCCAGAGCCTCGATCGCGACCTTGCGGGCCGCCTGCCGCGAACCGCCGCGATGGGCCCGGTACATCTCAGAGATCTGCAGACCCACGGTGTAGTAGGGGTTCAGCGACGACAGCGGATCCTGGAACACCATCGAGATGGCATTGCCCCGGACGGATCTGAGGTCCCGGTCCGAGCGGCCGAGCAGTTCCTTGCCGTCGAGTTTGACGCTCCCCGAGGTCCGGGCGCCGCGCGGCAACAGGCCGAGCACGGCGAGGGCCGTCATCGACTTGCCCGATCCGGACTCGCCGACGATGCCGACGGTCTCGTCCCGGCCGACCGTGAACGACACGTTCTTCACCACGTCGACCGGGCCGCGGCTGGTCGGCAAAGTGACTGTCAGATCGTCGACAACAAACAATTCCTCGCTCATGCCGACACCACCCGTACCCGCGGATCCAGGGCGGTGTAGAGCAGGTCCACGACAACGTTGCCGATGACAACGAAGAACGCAGCCAGCAGCGTCACCGCCATGATCACCGGTTGATCGTTCTTGGCGATCGAGTCGGCGGCCATCTTGCCGATCCCGTTCAGCCCGAAGACGGTCTCGGTGATCAGCGCACCGCCGAGCAGGCCGGCGAAGTCCATCCCGAAGATCGTCGTGATCGGTGTCAGCGCCGGGCGGAGCGCGTGCCGGCGCATGATCAGCGAGCTGCTCAGACCCTTCGCCCGCGCGGTCCGGTAGTAGTTCTCCGAGAGCGTGTCGATGACATTGCTCCGGGTCAACCGCGCGTACAGACAGGCGTACCCGACGGCGAGCACGACCCACGGCATCAGGTACGACTCGAACCAGACAACAGGATTGTCACCGAACGACACCGCGGACGGGAACGGCAGGACCTGCAGCTTCACGACCAGTACGTACTGCAGCACCAGTGCGAGCACGTAGTTCGGCACGCTGACCCCGCCGAGCGCGAGCGCCATCGCGGAGCGGTCCCACCACGTGCCTTGCTTGACCGCGCTGATCAGACCGCCGATCACACCGGCGAGCAACCACAGGACGGCGGCACCGACCGCGACCGTGATGCTGACCGGCAGCCGCGCGGTGATCATGCTCCACACCGCCTCGTTGGTCTGGAAGCTGTACCCGAGACACGGTGCCGAGCAGTGCACCGACCCGTAGTCGCGGCCGGCGAAGATCCCGCTGACGAACTCCCAGAACTGTGTCAGGATCGGCTGGTTCAGCCCGAGTACGTTCCGGATCGAGTCGATCCGCTCCGGCGTACAGGTCTTGCCACAGATCATCACGGCCGGATCCGGTGACAGCTCGAAGAAGATCAGGTACGTGAACAGGCAGACGGCGGCCAGGATCAGGACGACCCCGCCGAGCCGGCCGATGATGTACCGGGTCATGCGGCGGCCTCCCCTTGGTCGATGAGCGTGCGGATCTTGTCGCCGAGTACGGTCAGCGAGAGCACGGTCAGGAACAGGAACGCGCCCGGGATCGCGAAGAACATCGGGTCCACCGAGTACCAGCTCACCGAACTCGAGATCATCTGGCCCCAGGACGCGGTCGGCGGCGAGACGCCGACGCCGAGGAACGACAGGCCCGCCTCGGTGCCGATGTAGCCGGGGATCGCGAGCGTGGTCATCACCACGATCGAGCCGCGCAGGTTCGGCAGGATCTCGCGGAACACCACCTGGCTGTCCTTCGCCCCGGACGCCCGCGCGGCCTCGACGAACTCGCGGTTCGCCAGCGTCATCGTCTGGCCGCGGATCACCCGGGCCAGGTACGGCCAGCCGAAGGCGCTGATCACCACGACCAGCAGCACCGGCCGGTTGCCGGACGGCAGCGACGACAGGATCGCGATCATGAAGATCAGCGCGGGGAACGCCATCAGGAAGTCCATCAGCCGGGAGATCACCTGGTCGACCCAGCCACGGTAGAACCCGGCCAGCATCCCGAGCACGACGCCGAGGATCCCGGTCAACAGGGTCGCCGACAACGAGATCGTGATCGACACGCGCGCGCCGTACACGATCCGCGCGAACAGGTCCCGGCCGTTCTGCGGCTCGACACCGAACCAGTGCGAGCCACTGATCCCGCCGAGCGCACCGTGCGGTACGCCGCCGAGGTCGGAGTTGATCGCGGCCGAGTCGAACTGGTACGGCCCCCAGCCGCTGAGCTTGGTGATCAGCGGTGCGGCGACCGCCATCAGCACCACGATCCCGAGGAACGCCAGGCAGGCCAGCGCGCCCTTGTCCCGCGTGATCGTGCTGAGCAGCCGCCTGCCCGAGGCCGGCGGACCGGCGGCCGGAGCCGCCGGTCCCACCTCCTCGATCTCGGCGAGCGTCGGGCTCGTGGTCACTTGCTCGCGTCCTTCAGGCCCACCGACACCAGGTCGATGCCGCCGGAGAACCCGTCGTGCAGGTAGGCGCCACCAATGTTGCTGCCGACAAGCATCAGGACCTTCTCGTAGAGCAGCGGGACGACCGGCGCGAGCTCCATGATCTGCTTGTCCAGTTCGCCGTACGCCTTGTTCGCGGCGTTCACATCGGTGAGCTTGGAGATCTCGTCGATCTTCGCGTTCACGCCCGGGTCGTTCAGCTGCGACAGGTTGGTGTTGCCCTTCGGGGTGATGTTGCGGCCGTCGAACAGCGGCGGCAGGAAGGTCGCACCGGACGGCCAGTCCGGGCACCACCCGGTGATCGCGGCGTCGTGCTGCTGCGACGTCGTACCGATCACCTCGTAGTACGTCGCGGTGTCGATCGTGTTGATCTTGACCGTGATCTTCAGTGGCTCCAGGGCCTGCTGGATCGCGACCGCCATCGCCTGCATCTTCGGTTGCGCGCGGGTGTCGAGCGTCATCGTGAAGCCATTGGCGAAACCGGCCTCGGTGAGCAGCTTGCGGGCCCCGTCGACGTCACCCTTGTGGTCCGGGCTCGGGTACGGGTCGTAGTCCACCCGGCCGGCGATCGTCGGCGGCTGGATCGTCGTACCGATCTCGGCGAGCGCCGAACCGCCGTCCGCGTCGCGGACCGTCTGCTTGTTGACCGCGAGGTTGATCGCCTGCCGGACCTTGACGTTGTCCAGCGGCTTCTTGGTGGTGTTCAGGCCCATGTACGTCGTACAGCCGTTGATGCCGGTCATCGTGCGCTGCTTGAGCTGCGGCGACTGGATCCGGGCCACACTCGCGGCCTGGACGGTACCGGCGATCGCGTCCGCGTCGGTGCCCTGGCCGGCGATCATCCGCTCGTCGATCGTCGCCGGGTCGAGGCCGAACGTCCACTGGAACACGTCCGGGTTGGCGGTCCGGACGTCGTCGGTCTTCTTGTCCCACTTGTCGTTGCGGACCAGCTTGAGCGACGCGCCGGGCTTGTAGTCGGCCAGCTTGTACGGGCCGGACGCGACCGGCTTGCTGTCCAGGGTGTTCCCCGCGCCCTGGCCCTTCGGTACCGGCGTGAAGGTGTTCTGCGCGACCACGCTGCCGAAGTCCGCGAACGGCTTCTTCAGGTGGAACACGATCGTCTTCGCGTCGGGGGTCTGGATGGTTGGCAGATCGCCTGACTTGTACGGGCCCTGGTACGACGCGGGCGCCTCGATCAGCTGCTTCGCGTACGGCGAGCCGATCCCGATCTCCGGGTCCCAGGCGCGCTCGACGCCCCACTTCACGTCCGCGCTGGTGATCGGCGCACCGGTCTCGAAGAACAGGCCGTCCTTCAACGTGAACGTCCACGTCTTGCCGCCGTCCGACGGCTTGCCGACGTCCGTCGCGAGGTCCGGGACGATCTTCGTACCGTCTGCGCCCGGCGCGGCGCCTTGGGTGGTCAGCGTGCGGTAGATCAGCCGGTAGAAGTTGTTCACGCCGCCGTCGAACCCGCGCGCCGGGTCGAGGTGCGAGAACGCCGCGTTCGCCAGCACCTGCAGGGTCCCGCCCTTGACGGCCTTCGCGCCGGGGCCGGCGGCTTCACCCTTGGTGCCGGAGGTGCCGCCGCCACCACAGGCGGTGAGGGCGAGGGCGGCGGTTGCCACCAACCCGACCAGTTTGGAGGTTCTCTTCATCAGTCTTCTCTTTCGGTTCGCAGCCACACACGCATGGCCAGGGGCTGACGGTTTCCCCACAGGAAGTACGGCACGAACGTCGCCTGGACGTGCCGGGAGACGGTGTCCTTGGGCGTTTCGGTCATCACCGGGTAGAGGTCCCTCGCCGGTGGTGGGGCCACGCCGGCGGTGAGGTCGAGTACTACGTGGTCTTCTTCTTTGCGCGGCCTCGCGTTGGCGACGGCTGCCGGCGACAGGAGGAGGTCGTCGACCGGCGCATCGACGTCTTGTTGCTCGATGCAATAGACGATGGGGCCTCGTGCGACGGCAATCGCACCCCTGGTCGCGTCGACGTACGGATGCGTCCCGCGCGCTCTAGGTGCCATGGGCAACGTCAAGCGGATCGTGTCGCCGGGCACGAATGTCCGACGAACTCGAACCCACCCATCTTCCTCCGGCTGCGCTGCAAGCGGTTCGGCCGCGGATGGCGCGTCCTCTGGTTCGGCGAGGGTGGCTCCGTTCGACCAGCCTGGGATGCGAAGCGCGATCGTGCGTTCGTCGAGTGGTGCGTGCTCGACGGTGAGGGTGATCTCGCCGTCCCAGGGGTAGTTCGTGGCGACGGTCAGGGACAGGTCTTCGGTGGTGATGTGGGCGTTGGTGTAGATGCCGATGTGGAGGGTGTTGTCGCGGACGGCTGCTACGTGGTCCTGGAGTTCGGACATCCAGCGGATGATGTTGGGCGGGCAGCACGGGCAGCCGAACCAGGCGCGGCGAAGGAGCTCGCCACCGTCCTCGGCGCCGGAACGTTGCTCGTGGTCCGGTCGCCGCTGCAACGGGTTGTCGTAGAAGAACGCCGTACCGTCGGCCGAAAGCCCAACAGCGTAAGCGTTGTAGAGCACCGTCTCGTACACGTCGAGGTACTTCGCCGCTCCCGTCGCGCGGAACATCCGCCAGGCCCACTGCATCGTCGCGATCGCCGCGCACGTTTCGGCGTACGCGCGCTCGGACGGCAGCTCGTACCGGTCGCCGATCGCCTCGTCGGAGTGCCGGCTGCCCAGCCCACCGGTGAGGTACAGCTTGGTCGCGACCATGTCGTCCCACAGCCGCTCCAGCGCCGCGAGCAGCGTCGGGTCGCCGGTCTCCAGGTGTACGTCGGCCGCGCCTGCCGCGAGGTACGCCATCCGTACGGCGTGCCCGGTGACCGACGGCAGCTCCCGGAACGGGACGTGGTCCTGGAAGTACTCACCCGGGAAGATTGTGTGCTTCAGCTTCCCCTGCCCGCGACGGTCCACGAACAACCGCGCCTGGGTCAGGTAGTCCGCCTCGCCGGTTTCTCGATAAAGCTCGACCAGCGCCATCTCCACCTCGGGATGACCGTCGACCACCTCTTCGCCGTGCACGCCGTACTTCCGGACGACGAGATCCGCGAACCGCCGGGCGATGGTCAGCAACCTGCTGTCGGACAACTGCCGGTGCGCCGCAACTGCTGCCTGGATCAGGTGGCCGAGGTTGTACAGCTCGTGTCCCCAGCCCAGGTCCGACCACGGCTGCTTCGGCTGGTCCGGGTCCTGGAAGTACGAGTTCAGGTAGCCGTCCTCCGCCTGCGCCTCCGCCAGCAACTCGACGACCTCGTCGTAGAACTCCCGCGCTCCCGCCGGCGGATCCTCGCGGCCCACCTCGTACGCGAGCCCCTCGAGCGTCTTGTACAGATCGGTGTCCAGGAACGGGTACCGCCCGCGGTACGCCCCGACGGACGGGTCGTTCAGCCGCCGGAGATTCTCCAGGTTGCCGGCCTTGCGCAGTTCCGCGATTGCATGCGGGATCGTCGCCACCCGGTTCCGCCGCTGCCAACCGCCCAGCAGCCCACCGGTCAGCTGCACCTCAACCTCTGTACCGTGTGACATTGCACAGACCTTAAGTGCAATGTCACACCTTGCCAAGCCCTCACGGAAGACGTTTACACGCCGGAAACCAACGTCGACCTGGCGTCGGCGGTCGTCAGAGGCGCGGGTCGACCGGTTCGGATTCGAGGGCGAGGACGGCGAACACGCACTCGTGGATGCGCCACAGCGGCTCACCGCGGGCGGCCCGGGAGAGCGATTCCAGGCCGAGGGCGTACTCGCGGAGTGCGAGGGATCGTTTGTGGCCGAGGTTGCGGTCGCGGAGGCGGGTGAAGTTCGCGGGCTCGGTGTAGTCCGGCCCGTAGATGAGCCGCAGGTACTCCCGCCCGCGGACCTTCAACCCCGGCTGGGCGAGACCCTTCGCCGTCCGGGTGAGGTTCGCGGCCGGCTTCACGACCATGCCCTCTCCCCCGGCCCCGGTCAGCTCCTCCCACCACGCGATCCCGGCGTCCCAGGTGTCCGCGTCGACGGACAGCCGGCGCGTCGGCGTGATCAGCTCCGGGCCCTCGGCAACCATCCGGTCCGCGATCCCGAGGTGCCAGGCGTGCGGCTGCTCCTCGTACGTCGCCCCTTCCGACGCGAGTACCTGGAACGGCGCCAGCCGCACACCGTCGAGCCCGTCGGTCGGCCAGCAGTACCGCCGGTACGCCTGCGTGAACCGTTCCGCGTTCGCGGTACGCCGCTGCGTCGACGCGAGCAGGTCGCCGACGTCCAACCCGGTCTCGAGCGCGGCGCGGAGCGCAGCAGTTGCAACGGGCAACGAAGTACGAGCGGCCGCACCCACGGCGGCGTACTGGTTCCGCAGCAGGTCTTCCGCCTTCGCGCTCCACGGCAGCAGCTCGGCGTCGAACAGGATCCATGGGGTGTCGAGCTCCGCGAACAACCCGGCTCGCTCGGCAACGCCACGCAGCCGCAGCAGCAGCTCGCCGGTCAGGTCCGCGTCGAAGAACGAGCGTCCGGTGCGCGTGTGGATCGCACCCCGTCCGGCCAGGCCGAACCGCTTCTCCGCCACGTCGTCGTCGCGGGTCAGCAGTACGACGGCCCGCGAACCCATGTGCTTCTCCTCGCACACCAACTCGGTCACGCCCTGCGCGCGGTACGTCTCGAACGCCTGGCGCGGGTGCTCCAACAGCCCCGGCTCCGGCGACGTCGCGACCGGGCTCATCGTCGGCGGCAGGTACAGCAGGAACCGCGGGTCGATCGCGAACCGGCTCATCACCTCCAGCGCCGCACCGGCCTGTTCGGCGCGGACGCTCAGCCGTCCGTGCGTCGCGGTCTCGATCACGCGCCGGCCCGTCACGTCGGTCAGCTCGAGTACGTCGGGTTCGCGGCTCGGCGCCGTTGCCGCATGCAACGGTTTGGCGGGCGCGTAGTACTCCCTGGCAGCCGGTACCGAGACCAGCTCGCGCTCCGGGTAGCGCAGCGCGGTCAGGGATCCGCCGAACACGCAACCGGTGTCGAGGCAGATCGTGTTGTTGATCCACTCCGGTTCGGGCGTCGGCGTGTGGCCGTAGACGACGGTCGCACGGCCGCGGTAGTCGTTCGCCCACGGGTAGCGCACCGGCAGCCCGAACTCGTCGGTCTCGCCGGTCGTCTCGCCGTACAGGCAGAACGAACGGACGCGTGCCGACGTACGGCCGTGCATCCGCTCGACCAGGCCCGCGTGCGAGACGACCAGGTTGCCGCCGTCGAAGACATAGTGCGAGATCAGGCCGTCGATGAACGTGGCGACCTGGTCGCGGAAGTCCGCCGGTTCGGCGGCGAGTTGTTCGAGGGTGGTCTCGAGGCCGTGGCTGATCTTGACGTTCTTGCCACGGAGGGCGCGGAGCAGCTTGTCCTCGTGGTTGCCGGGTACGCAGTACGCGTTGCCTTGCGCAACCATTCCCATGACGAGGCGGAGTACGCCGGGGCTGTCCGGGCCGCGGTCGACCAGGTCGCCGACGAACACCGCGCGACGATCCGGATGCGCGGCGTCGATCGGGCGGCCGGCGGCGTCGCGGGTCAGGGTGTAACCGAGGTCGGTGAGCAGGCGCTCGAGTTCGGTGCGGCAGCCGTGCACGTCACCGATGATGTCGAACGGGCCCGTCCGGTCGGTCAGGTCGTTGTAGAGCCGGGTCCGTTCGATGCTGACGGCATCGAGCTCGTCGACGGTGGTGAGGACGTGAACGGTCCGGAAGCCTTCGCGTTTGAGGCTGCGCAGGCCGCGCTTCAGTTGGGAGCGTTGACGGACGATCACCTTGCTGCCGAACTGGCGATCGGCGCGGTGCTCGTTCCGTTCGACACAGACGCGCTCGGGTGGATCGAGGACGATCGCGACCGGGAGTACGTCGTACTCACGCGCCAGGTTGACGAGCTCCTTGCGGGCTTCGGGTTGCACGTTGGTCGCGTCGACGACCGTCAGCCGCCCGGCGGCGAGGCGCTTGCCTGCGATGAAGTTGAGCACCTCGAAGGCGTCCTTGGTCGCAGCCTGATCGTTCTCGTCGTCCGACACCAACCCGCGGCAGAAGTCACTCGAGATCACCTCGGTCGCCCGGAAATGCTTCCGCGCAAACGTCGACTTCCCGGATCCACTCGCACCCACGAGCACAACCAGACATAGCTTCGGGATCTGCAGTTCGGTCATCAGCGCGCCACCTCGCCTGGGTTCACGTCGCGCGGCTCCACCGCGGGGCGGGTGAAGATGGCTAGTTGGGTTGGTGGGCCGACGGTTGGGTCGTCGGAACCCACCGGGCGGAACTCCACCTGGTAGCCGTACCGGTTGGCGGTCTGCTGACACCAGGTGCCGAACTCTGAGCGGGTCCACTCGAAGCGGTGGTCGGGGTGGCGGTAGATGCCTGCCGGGAGGGTTGGGAAGCGGACGTTGTACTCGCTGTTCGGGGTGGTCATCACGACCGCGGTTGGCCGGGCGACGTGGAAGATCGAGTGCGCGAGGGCGGGGAGGCGGGGTGGGTCTACGTGTTCGATGACCTCCATCAGGACGACGGCGTCGAGGCCGGCCAGGCGGTCGTCGGCGTACGTCACTGAGGATTGGAGGAAGGACAGCCGGTCGCGTTGGCGGTCCGGGAGGTCGTCGTAGTGCAGGCGGCGCTTGGCGGAGATCAGGGCGCGGGCCGAGACGTCGGTCGCGATCAGTTCGCCGATCATAGGGTCCTTGAGCAGTTCCGCCACCAGTGCGCCCTCGCCGCAGCCGATGTCGGCGATCCGCCGCGCGCCGAGTTCCCGCAGTACGCCGGCCACCGTCGTACGACGCTCGACCGCGAGCGACACCGAACCTTCCTGCGGGCGCGCGATGCCCTCTTCTTCGGACGGCTCCTCCGGGAGCGCGAGGCCGTCGACCTCGACCAGCCGCTCCAGGGCGGCGTCGGTCAGGTAGCGGCGGTGCGCGAGGTAACGCCGCGAGATCAGGTCCTTGTCCGGGTGCGCCGCGAGCCAGCCCTCGCCCGCGCGAACGAGCTTGTCGACCTCGTCGGAGCCGACCCAGTAGTGCTTGGCATCGTCGAGCACCGGGAGCATCACGTACAAGTGTTTGAGTGCGTCCGCCAACCGCAGTACGCCGCTCAGCCGCAGGTCGACGTACCGCGAATCGCCCCACGCCGGAAGTTCCGGATCGAGCGGCACCGGGCGCGCGTCGACGGTCCACCCGAGCGGCCCGAACAGCCGCTGTGCGAGATCGGTACCGCCGCTACACGGCAGCGCCGGTACGTGCACGTCGAGCGGGATCGCCCGCGCGGCGAGCTCCGGGCGGGCGTCGCAGCGGCCGTTCATCGCGGTACGGAAGAGCTTGCCGAGCGCGACCGCGAGCAGGCTCGAGGCGGCGTACGGGCGGTCGTTCACGTACTGCCCGAGCGTGAACCCCTCGGTGGCCTTGCCGCGCCCGGCCTTGACCAGCCCGATCGGGTCGATCTCGAGCATCACGGCCGCCGTACACCGCTCGTCCGTGGCCTCCGGATAAAACACATGGGCCGATCCACCGGTGACGTCGATCGCCTGCGGTCGCGCCGGGTTCTTGTGCAACAGAAACCCGAAATCACTCGCAGGAGCGCCTACTCCGGACAAATCGGTACCAAGCGTCAGGAACACCTGAGGTATTCGATCACGTGTCGCGGATCGAGACACGCGGATTAGGGTCTGGCGCGTTCGGGCAGATTGGTTCTAGCTTGAGAACAGAAGATGTGTCGCTACGGACCGTTCTTCCCCGCTGACATTCGGTACACGTCCCCGGTTTGTGGCGAAGGTTCACTCACGCCACTACTACGGGGAAAGGATCATGGCAGCTCTTTCACGCCTCATGGGGTACCGCCGGTGAAACCCCAGACGTTCGAACTCGTTCGCTACACCGATATCAGCGGGGTTTCCGGGACCGGCGTCGTCGCCGAAGGCTGCGTCTTCACCGACGGCTCGGTCGCGCTGCGCTGGCACGGTGCCAACCCCTCCACGGCCGTCTGGCCGGACCTGGACTCCATTCTCGCCGTCCACGGCCACCGCGGCGCCACCGTCGTCCGCTGGCTCGACGTCTCCGAGATGGAGCCCGTTCCCGGTACCGACCTCCTGCCCGGCGAGCTCACGCACATCCTCGCCACCGGCCGGCGTACCCACCACCCGACGGTCGTCGCCTCGGCCTGAGGCGTACGTACTTCGCGACTGGCTGCCCTTACGGGGTGAGGCCGGTCAGCGCGAAGAACTCGGCGCGGGAACTGGGGTTGTTGCGCAGCGTTCCGTGCAGCGCCGACGTGACGGTCTTCGAGCCGGTCGCCCGTACCCCGCGCAACGACATGCACTGGTGCTCGGCCTCGATCACGACGCCGACGCCCTTCGGCTCCAGGTGATCCTGCAGCCAGTCCGCGACCTGCTTGGTCAGCCGCTCCTGCACCTGGAAGTCGCGCGCGAACAGTTCCACCACGCGGGCCAGCTTCGACAGCCCGAGGATCCGGTCGCCGGGCAGGTACCCGACGTGCGCGACGCCCTGGAACGGCAGCAGGTGGTGCTCGCACAGCGACTGCACCGGGATGTCCTTGGCCAGGACGAGTTCGTCGTACCCCTCGTCGTTCGGGAACGTGGTCAGCTCGAACTCCCGCGGGGTGAGCATCTCCGCGTACGCGTTCGCGACCCGGCGCGGCGTGTCCGCGAGGTGGGCGCTCTGCGGGTCCCGCCCGAGGGCGGTCAACAGGTCCGCGACGGCCCGCTGCGCCGCCGGCAGGTCGATCTGCTCGCGGCGGGCGACGATATGAAGAGGGACGGACTCGAGGTCGGCCGAGATCGCCATGCGCTACTCCCTGAGGTCTCAACGAACTGACATCATACTGTTTCACCAACCGAAGTTGTCGATAGAATCATCCCGTGGACAGTTCCTGGGACGCCTCGCTTCAGGCCGTGGCGGTACTGGAGGAGCCGACGCGACGCCGGCTCTACGAGTACGTCGCGGGCCGCGCCGAGCCGGTCAGCCGGGACGACGCCGCCGCCGCGCTCGGCATCCCACGGACCACGGCGGCGTTCCACCTGGACCGATTGACCGACGAGGGTCTGCTGGACACGTGCTACGAACGCCGGACCGGACGCACCGGCCCGGGTGCGGGCCGGCCCGCGAAGCTGTACCACCGCTCCGACCGCGAGATCGAAATCACCCTCCCCGAACGCCAGTACGCCGTCGCCGGCCACCTCCTCGCCGCCGCCATCCAGGACGCCGAAACCGGCCCCCTCACCCCCCGAGAAGCGATAAACCACCGAGCCACCGAATACGGCCAAACCCTCGCCCACATCGCCCTAACAAAGGCCAAACCCACCCCAACCCCCACCGCCGCCCCCACCGAGACAGCCACGACCGCCGCCCCCGCCGAAAAGCAGACCGCCGACAGGCCCAATCAGACGGACGCCACCCGCGGACCCGCTAAGACAGACGCCGCCCGCGGAGCTGGTGGGATGGGGGCTGCCGCGCGGCAGCGGGCTGGTGGGCGTGAGCTGTTGGTGCGAGTGCTGGAGGCGCATGGGTTCGAGCCTCGGGCGGAGGGTGATGGGATCGCGTTGGGGAACTGTCCGTTCCGGCGGCTGGCGAAGGAGCATCCGCAGCTGGTCTGCGGGATGAACCTGCATCTGGTCACGGGCCTGCTGACCGGGCTCGACGTCGCGCTCCACGCCGAGCTCGCGCCGAGCCCGGGCCACTGCTGTGTCCGGATCAGCGGACGTGCACCACTCACCAACACCGCCGATGACGCCCCCGCGACGGCCGGCTGAGCGTGCTACGCCGTCGCGGCGAACGGTTACTGAGTGGTGCAGGTCCGCCCAACTAAACTCACCCCGTGGCGAAGGCGAAGCAAACGCAGGGGACTCCGGCTACGGTCGCGTTGGCTAAGGCGAAGGTTGAGTTCACGACGCACGCGTACGAGCACGACCCGGCGGCGAAGTCGTACGGGCTGGAGGCGGCGGAGCTGCTGGGGCTCGCGCCGGAGCAGGTGTTCAAGACGTTGCTCGTCGAGGTGGACGGCAAGCTCACCGTAGGCGTCGTACCGGTCGACAAGCAGCTCGACCTGAAGGCGATCGCAGCCGCGGCCGGCGGGAAGAAGGCGGTGATGGCCGACCCGGCCGCCGCCGAACGCACGACCGGGTACGTCGTCGGCGGCATCAGCCCGATCGGCCAGAAACGCGCCCTCCCGACCGTCATCGACAGCACCGCGACCGACCACCCAACCGTCTACGTGTCAGGCGGCCGCCGCGGCCTCGACATCGGCCTCTCCCCCACCGACCTGATCACCGTAACGAACGCCCGCACAGCCCCCATCGCCCGCTGATCAGCCGGCCATCGCCTCCTCCGGAATCGTCTCGGCGCCGGTGATGAAGGAGACTACGTCGCTCATGGAGACCTTCTTCGGGTCGACTACGCCTACTCGTTTGCCGAGGCGGTGGACGTGGACTCGGTCGGAGACCTCGAAGACGGCCGGCATGTCGTGGGAGATCAGGACGACCGGGAGGCCGCGGTTGCTGATCCGCTTGATCAGCTCGAGTACGTGCGCGGTCTCGCGTACGCCCAGGGCCGCGGTGGGTTCGTCCATGATCACCACCTTGCTGCCGAACATCGCCGCCCGCGCCACCGCGACCGCCTGTCGCTGACCACCCGACAGGCTCTCGACCGGCTGCGTGATGTCCTGGATCGTCGCGATGCCCAGAGCGTCGAGCTGGTTGCGCGCCTCGATCCGCATCGCCTTGCGGTCCAGCATCCGCAGCTTGCCGAGCAGTCCCTCGCGCCGAATCTCCCGGCCGAGGAACAGGTTGGTCGTGATGTCGAGCGCGGGCGCCACCGCCAGCGTCTGGTACACCGTCTCGATGCCGCTGCGGCGTGCGTCCAGCGGCGAGTGGAACTGCACCGGCTTGCCGTCGAGTTCGATCCGGCCGGCATCGGGTTGCAGCGCACCGGTGAGCGCCTTGATCAGGCTGGACTTGCCGGCGCCGTTGTCGCCGACGATCGCCAGCACCTCGCCCGGGTACAGGTCGAAGTCGGCCCCGTTGATCGCCGTGACATGGCCGTAGCGTTTGACCAGTCCGCGAGCGCTCAGCATCGCCGTCCGTACAGCGGTTTCGGTGGTGTCGGTGGTCATGAACTCCTCCTCCGCGTCGCCTGGTCGAACGCCACGGCGGCGATCACCAGCACGCCGGTGGCCAGGTTCTGGTAGTTCGAGTCGATCCCCATCTGGGTCAGGCCACTGCGCAGTACGGCGACGATCAGCGCACCGACGATCGTGCCGACGACACCGCCGCGGCCACCGAACAGGCTGGTGCCGCCGATCACCACCGCGGTGATGCTGTCCAGGTTGCCGGTCTGGTACGCGTTCGGGTCGGCGGTCGGCGTCCGGCCGAGCGCCATCCACGCCGCGAACCCGTAGATAATGCCGGCCACGGCATACACGCTGACCAGGGTGCGGTCGATGTGGATACCGGT
Organism: Kribbella jejuensis; assembly: GCF_006715085.1. NCBI lineage: Bacteria > Bacillati > Actinomycetota > Actinomycetes > Propionibacteriales > Kribbellaceae > Kribbella > Kribbella jejuensis. Next base: position 675,593 of record NZ_VFMM01000004.1, read on the forward strand.
CAGCCGGGCCGCCTCCGGCTCGTTGCCGACGGCGTACACGTGCCGGCCCCACCCGGTCTTCGCCAGCACGAACCACGTCACCGCGAACAGCACCGCGGCGAGCACCATGCCCATCGTGAACTGGACCCGGCCGAACAGGTACAGCGACGTACCGAGCCAGGTCAGCAGGCCGTCGGGCACCGGCCAGGTCGTCCCTTTGCTGTACAGGTTGGTGACCGCCGTCATCACCGCGAGCATGCCCAGCGTCACGATGAACGGCGGCAGCTTGATCCGGCTCACCAGGAGGCCGGACAGCGTCGCCACCACGGCGCACGCCACGATCGAGACGACCAGGGCGAGCGCGCTGGGCAGGTGCCCGGTGACGAGCCGGGTCATCAGCAGCGTGCCGAAGACGGCGATCGCGGCGTTGGCCAGGTCGATGCCGCTGGTCAGGATCACCAGGGTCTGGCCGAGCGCCAGGGTACCGACCACAATCGACTGCTGGACGATGAACGAGAAGTTGTCGATGCTCGCGAACGTGCTCGTCGCGAGCGAGAAGAAGATGATCGCGACAAGCAGTGCGGCGGTCGGGCCGAGCACCGGGTTACGGGCGAACAGCGCCCGGACGGCGTCGCCGCGGCTACCGGTGTGAACGGTGGTCGTTGCCGTGGACATCTATGTCACCCCCAGCAGTTCTGCGCGCCCCAGGTGGTGTCCTTGGACGCCATTCCCGCGACGGGCTTGTCGGTGATCAGGGTGGCGCCGGTGTCGATGAAACCGGACGGCTTCTTGCCGGTCTGGGCGTAGTCGAAGACCGCGTTCACGCCGTCCTCGGCCATCTTCTTCGGGAACTGCATCACGGTGCCGACGAAAATGCCGTTCTTCACGTCCTGCACGCCTTGGCAGCCACCGTCGATCGCGCCGACCAGCACCTTGCCGGCCAGGCCCTTCTCCTTCAGCGCCTGGTACGCACCCCGGGCAGCCGGCTCGTTGATGTTGTACACCGCGTTGACCTGGTTGCCGACCCGCTGCAGCAGGTTCTCCATCGCGGCCTGGGCCTTGGTCTGGTCGCCCTGGGTGAGCGCGGTGCCGATGATGTCGGGCGTGTTCAGCGGCAGGCCCATCCCCTCGAGGAACCCGTTGTGCCGCTGGATGCCGACGCTGGCACTCGGGTCCAGGTCCATCATCACCAACTGCGGCTTCGTGCTGCCGAGCCGGGCCTTGACGTACTGGCCGATCAACTTGCCGGCGTTCTCGTTGTTGGTCGCGTACGTCGCCGCGACTGCGTCCGCGGGCGTGGTCTGGGTGTCCAGCGCGATCACCACGACGCCCTTGTCCTGCGCCTGTTTGATCGCACCGAGTACTCCGGCCGAGTTGCTCGGCGTGATCAGGATGCCCTTGACGCCCTGCTGGACCAGGTTCTCGATCGCGGTGACCTGACCTTCGTTGTCACCGTCGAACTTGCCGGCCAGCGCGATCAGCGTGCCGCCCTTGGCCTGGGCCGCGGCCTTCGCCGACTCGCGCAGCTTGACGAAGTACGGGTTGGTCTCGGTCTTGGTCACGAGCCCGATCTTGACCGGCCCGGAGCTGCCGCCCGAGTCCGACCCTGGACCCGACTTCTTGGTCGTCGTACAGGCGCTGAGCACCACCGCGCCGGCGCACACGAGCGCGGCCACGGCAGTGGTCGACCGCCGGAATCCGGTGAACCTCATCAGAGCACCTCCTGCTTTCTGGTCTGTCTGCGAGCTGTTTGCGCGACCGATTCCGGCCGAGCGGTGCAGCCAAGCTAGAACCGCTCAGATGAGCACGGAATAATTTGCGCAAAAGATTGCGGAGTTGTTTCCCAACAGCGACGATTCCCCCATGGCCGGCCCACGTCGAGGAGCTCGGCTGGTCGACGTGGCCAAGCTGGCGGAGGTGTCGATCAGCACTGTCTCCCATGTCCTGAACGGCACCCGGTACGTCGCTCCGGACACCAGGGAGCGGGTCCGGCACGCGCTCGAGGCGCTCGACTACGCGCCACCGGCGCCGATGGTGCCGAAGCGGTCGGGCCGCGCGCTCGGGCTGGCGATCACCGGCGCGTCGAATCCGTACTTCGGTGACCTGATCGCCGGCGTCGAGTCGGAGGCGAGCCGGGCCGGCTTCGCGCTGCTGCTCTGCGACACCCACGACGACACCCAACTCGAGGCCAAGGCCGTCGCCACGTTGCTCGCGCACAACGTCGAAGCGGTGATCATCGCGCCGACACCGGGGTGGACCGAGACAACGTTGCCGGTGTTGCGCAAGCACAACACCCCGTTCGTCCTCGTCGACCGGATGAGCGATGTCCGTGCCGACCAGGTCGGGACCGAGAACGAGTCGGTGGCCGCCGCGCTGGTCGAGCATCTGATCGAGATCGGCCATCGCCGGATCGGCATGCTGGCAGGCCTGGCCGGTCTGTCCACCACGGACGAGCGGCGGCGCGGCTACCGGCGCGCGCACGAGGCGGCCGGGATCGCCGTCGACCCAGGGCTGATCGTCGATGCGCACTCGACCGTGACCGGCGGCCGTGCCGGGGTGATCTCGCTGCTGCACCGGCCGGACCCGCCGACGGCGATCTTCGGTGCGAACAACGCGATGACGATCGGAGCGCTGCTCGCGCTCAAGGAGACCCATCGGCGGATCCCCGAGGACGTCGCGCTGGTGACGTTCGACGACTTCGAGTGGGCGAGTGCGATGTCCCCCGCCCTCACCGCGGCGGCGCAGCCGTTCCACGCGATGGGTGCCCGAGCGGTCCAGCTCCTGGTGCGGCGGCTGGCGGATCCGTTCGCGCCCCGCCGGATCGAGCGGCTGCCGGCCGAGATCGAGCATCGCGAGAGCTGCGGCTGCCGGGCCGTGCCGCCGACCGTGGCCGAGGTGTCCGGGTGACGGTGCGCACCATCCCTCGGTACGACGGGGCCGCCGCTCTGTCGCGCGCCGTCGCAGTGCTGCAGCGGGCGCGGCGGTCGATCCTCGGTATCGCCGGGTCGCCCGGTGCCGGCAAGTCGACGTACGCCGAACAACTGGTCCGCGACCTGACGGCGATGGGTTATCCGGCGGCGCTGGTGCCGATGGACGGGTTCCACCTCGCGCAGACCGCGCTGGCGGAGCTCGGGCTGGTGCCGGTCAAGGGCGCGCCGGAGACCTTCGACGTCGACGGGTACGCCGCTTTGCTGCGGCGGCTGCGGAATCCGTCCGGGCGGACGATCTGGGCGCCGCGGTTCGACCGGGACCTGGAGGAACCGATCGCGGCCGGCTTGGCGGTACCCGACGAGACCCGGCTGGTGGTGACCGAGGGCAACTACCTGTTGCTCGATCAGGGGCCCTGGGCAACGATCCGTACGCTGCTCGACGAGTGCTGGTTTCTCGAGCTGGATCCGGCCGTACGACGGCAGCGGCTGACCGCCCGGCATGTTCGGCACGGCCGTACCGAGGACGAGGCGCGGGCGCGGACCGAGGGCAGCGACGAGGCGAACGCACGCCTCATCGACGCCACCCGGGCCCACGCCGACGCACTGGTGTCGGCCTGACGCTCAGCCGGTGCCGGTTGGTCTACCGGTTTCCAGATGGCCGGAGAGCCGACGAGCAGCGAGACCGCTGCCCCGCCCGCCACCGAACCGAGGAGGAAAACCTCTTGGGCGCCGCTGAACGGCCAGGTGAACAGCAATAGCGGGCGGGACGTCCGCGGACTAGCTCTGGGCGCGGCGGGCGAGCGCCGCGTCGCGCAACTGCTCCAGGACCGAGACTGTCGTGTCCCAGCCCAGGCAGGCGTCGGTGATCGACTGGCCGTAGGTCAGCTCCCGGGTCGGGTCGAGGTCCTGGCGGCCCTCCTGGAGGAACGACTCCAGCATGACGCCGACGATTGCGTGGTTGCCGGCCGCGATCTGCGCACCGATCTCGGCCGCGACGATCGGCTGCCGCTTGTGGTCCTTGCGGCTGTTGCCATGGCTCGCGTCGACGACGACCCGCTCGGGCAGGCCGCCCTTGTGGAGCAGCTCTACCGCGCCGGCGACCGACTCCGCGTCGTAGTTCGGCCCGCTGTCCGAGCCGCGCAGTACGAGATGGCAGTCCGGGTTGCCCCGGGTGTGCAGGATGGCCGGCGCGCCGTCGTGGTCGATACCGGTGAAGACGTGCGGTACGGCGGCGGCCTTGATCGCGTCGACCGCGGTGGCGATCGAGCCGTCGGGACGGTTCTTCATCCCGATCGGCATCGACAGGCCGGACGACAATTGCCGGTGCACCTGGCTCTCGACGGTCCGGGCACCGATCGCACCCCAGCCGACCGTGTCGGCAATGTACTGCGGGGTGATCGGGTCGAGGAACTCGCAGCCGACCGGCAGCCCGAGCTCGGTGACCTGGACGAGCAGCTGGCGCGCGATCCGCAGGCCGCGGTTAACGTCACCGGAACCGTCCAGGCCCGGGTCGTTGATCAGGCCCTTCCAGCCGAGCGTGGAACGCGGCTTCTCGAAGTACACGCGCATCACGACCAGCAGGCCGTCGGAGAGGCGTTCGGCGACCGGGGCGAGGCGTTGCGCGTACTCGAGGGCGGCGTCGGCGTCGTGCACCGAACACGGGCCGACGACAACCATCAACCGGTCGTCGGCGCCGTTCAGTACGTCGGCCACCGCCTGCCGGCCGGTCGCGACGGTCCGGGCGAGCTCGTCGCTGAGCGGGTACTCGTCGTGCAGCGCGAGCGGGGTGACCAACGGGACGGTCTTCTCGATGCGCCGGTCGACGACGCGACTCTGTTCGCTCGATTTCGGGAGGGTGTTCATTGCTGGGGGACCTTTCCGCCGGTCCGCTCGCGATGCAGCGCAGTCAGCCGGCTGTGGATACGAGAAAAGGCAAGGACGGTGTCCTTGCCTTCGTGCCGGCTCTGGTGTCTGTCTAGGTCAACAGGTGGGCGTCAGCGATCGGCTAAGTCGCCCGGCACCAAGGCCGGCCACTCAAAAAATCGCCAATAGCAACGCTTCACGGGAAAGACCATAGCACCCATCACCCAGAACCGCGGACCAGTAACCATCGGTGTCCGGGGTCGTTGAGTGCAACACAGCGTTGACTGCTGCAAGACGGATCGAGACATCGGGGAGTTGCTGACAGGTGGTGAGGCCGCGGACCTTCGAGTTGGTTCGGTACCGGGATCCCAGTGGTGTTTCGGGGACAGGCGTGGTGGCGGAAGGGTGTGAGTTCACCGACGGTTCGGTGGCCCTGCGCTGGCGCGGTGACAATCCGGCGACGGCCGTCTGGCCGAACGTCGAGTCCATCCTGGCCGTCCACGGACACCAGGGGGCGACCGAGATCCGCTGGATCGACGCACCGAGGGCTCCGGGCAACCTGTTCGAGGAACTGCACCAGATCCGGTCCGCGAGCACCGTCGACGATCCGCTCACGCCGCCGCCCAGCCACCCGCGTGGATGGGCAGGGGCACGACATCTGAGGTAGAACCTGCCCGTGATCCAGATCCATGTCGAGCAAGGCCGATGCCCGTGATCCAGATCTACCTGATCCGGCACGGCGAGCCGGACTACGAGCCGATCGACTCCCGCGGTCTGCCGGGTCCGGCGGCCGACTCCGCCCCACTCACCGCCGTCGGCATGAAGCAGGCCGAGGAACTCGCGGACCTGCTCGGCGGGATCCGCGCGACGTACCTGGTCAGCTCGCCGTTCACCCGCGCCCTGCACAGCGCCGCGATCATCGGCCACCGGCTCGCGCTCGGTGTCAAGGTCGACCACGACCTGCGCGACTGGTCGCCGGACCACAACGGCCTGTGGCGCGGGGTCGCCGACGTCCGGGCCGCACAGGCCGAGTTCGACGCGTACGACGGTGAGTGGCCGGACGGCATCCAACGGCCGTGGGAACCCCTGTCCCGGGTCCGTGAGCGCGCCCTCGCCGCGCTCGCCCGGCACACCGCGAGCACCGACGGACCGGTCCTCGCGATCACCCATGCGACCGTCATCAGGGCCTTGACCGGCGAGCGGAACACCGCCCACGGCGCCCACGAGTACTACCGCTACGAGCCCTGATCGGGGCCTTGAGCAAGGGCTTCAAACGCCGCCTGGGCATCTGCACGTGCAGACGCTTTTGCACCATAAAGTGATCTATGTCACACGCATTGATGACGTGAACACGCTTTCCGCCTGAAAACCGCCGATCACGGGCCGCAACGGTCGTCTGCGATAACGAATGGCCCGAACTTCGAGACAACAAGGGTTGAACTACGTAAGAGATGAGCATAGTTTTCACCGAGCGCCCGTCCGCGCTTACGGTGAGTCAAGGAGGTTGCCATGTCGAGAGGGATGCCTCGCCTGCCCCGCCCGCTCATGGATCTGTGGGACTGGCAGTCGCAAGCCGCATGCCGGGACGTCAACCCGGAGCTCTTCTTCTCACCCGAATCGGAGCGTGGCGTTCGGAAACGCGCTCGCGAGATGGTGGCCAAGTCGCTGTGCGGCACCTGCCCGGTCCAGCCCGAATGCCGGCAGCACGCGCTGTCGGTCGGTGAGCCGTACGGGGTCTGGGGCGGCACCACGGAGTCCGAGCGCGACAACCCGGTGCTGCCCGAGCACCGCAAGTCCGCCTAGCTGCTCGCCGTCGACGTAAGGCCTGAGAAATCAGGCCTTATCGTCCGCTGCGCCTGCGTCGGTCTCGCCGTCCTCCGGCTCGTCCGGGTCCTTGGCCTTGGGCTTGTCCTTGGGTTCGGGCGGCTTGATCGTCGTCCGCGGGTCCCGGTAGCGGTCCAGCGACTTGAGGAAGTCGGGATCGTCGTCGGGCGCCGTCGGCCGCGCGGTCGAGGGCGCCGCGGGTCGCCGTACCACGGCTGCCTGCGGGTTGCCCTGGGCACGGGACATCAGCAGCCAGACGATCGGCCCGGCGAACGGGACGAACACGATCAGGACGATCCACAGCAGCTTCGGCAGATGCGGTACGTCCTCGTCGGGTGTCTGGATGCACGAGAACAGCGCGTACACAGTCAGGACCAGGCTGATCAGGAACGGCAGGAATCGGACCACGTTCCAACAGTACGGCGCTGCCTGCCTCAGTGTGCGGAGGAGGTGAGTCCCCGCGCGCGGAGCACGCTGTTCTCGAGCGGGCGGAAGACGAGCAGCTCGATGCCGACGCCGACCACGAAGATCAGCACGATGCCGGCGAACACCATCGAGATGTCCGACAGCGACATGCCGTTGTGCAGGAACTGCCCGAGGCCTTCACCGAGTTCCGGTGAGGTCGCGATCAGCTCGGCCGCCATCAGCGACCGCCACGAGAACGCCCAGCCCTGCTTGAGTCCGCCGAGGAAACCGGGCAACGCGGCCGGCAGCAGGATGTACCGGATCCCGCCCCAGCGGCCGGCACCGAGGGCCTTGCCGACCCGCGGCAGGATCGGTGGCACCTGGTCGAGCCCGGACACCAGCCCGTTCGCGATCGACGGCACCGCGCCGAGCAGCACCACCCAGTAGATCGCGCGGTCGTTGATCCCGAACCACAGGATCGCGGCCGGTACCCACGCCACCGAGGGCAGGCTCTGCAGTCCGGAGACGATCGGCCCGATACCCCGTCGTACCACCGGCAGATTCGCGATCGCGAGCCCGAGCGGGACAGCGATCAGCAGCGAGAACGCGAACCCGATCACGGCCCGGTGCACCGACACCCAGAACAGCCCGAGGATGTCGCCACTGGCCACGAGTTGCCAGATCTGGCTCCACACCGCCGCGGGCGCGGGCAGCTTGTACTCGGGCCAGAACGCGGCCGCCCACAAGGCTTGCCAGATCGCGACGAACAGGACGACTGCGCCGATCGGCGGGAGCACCCGCGCCGCGATCCGCCGGAGCCGTGAACCCTCGACCGCCTGGACCGGGGTGTCGAGGGCATCGAGTCCGGCCTCGACCGCGTCTACTTCGTGCTCGTTCCGATGGACGTCAAGCTGCGGCATGGCTGCTGATCACCTTTCGCAGCGCGGTGTTGATCTCCGCCACCGCATCTCCGGACTCCTCGACGTCCCACTCGCGCACGACGCGACCGGGCCGGGACGACAGCAGTACGACGCGTTGCCCGAGCCGGACGGCCTCGCGGACGTCGTGCGTGACGAACAGGATCGCCGTACCGGTCGCCCGCCAGATCCGCAGCAGCTCGCCCTGCAGGACGTCTCGCGTGATCGCATCGAGCGCCGAGAACGGCTCGTCCATCAACAACAACGACGGCTTCCCCGCGTCGGCACTGTCCGTGCTGTCGGCCGTCGACGCCAGCGCCCGGGCAAGAGCAACTCGTTGCCTCATGCCACCGGACAGCTCGTGCGGCCGCTTGTCCCCAAGCCCTTTGAGCCGTACGAGTTCGAGCAGCTCGGCCGCCTTCGCGCGGCGCTGCGCCTTCGGTACGCCGGCCATCCGCAGCGGAAGCTCGACGTTGCCGGCCGCCGTCAGCCACGGCATCAGCGCGGCCTCCTGGAAGACGACCGCCGGGCGGGACGAGTGCAGCTCGATCCGCCCGGTGGTCGGCCGGTCCAGACCCGCGACCAGGTTGAGCAGGGTCGTCTTGCCGCACCCGGACGCGCCGAGCAGGCAGACGAACTCACCGGCCCGCACCTCGAGGTCGACGCCGTCGAGCGCGACCACCGCCTTGCGGCCGCTGCCGAACGCCTTACCCACTTGGTGAAACCGCACCGGGCTGAGCTGGTCCGCCCGGGTCGTCACATCAGCGTCCACGGTCGCGGTCATGGGCCTCTCCCCTGCTACTTGTTACTTCGAGTCCAAGCCGGCGGCGTCGACCGCGGGCTTGCCTGCCTTGGCGAGTACTTCGTTCAGCGGGCCGAGGTCCGCGAAGCCGGCCACGGCCGGCGCCTGCTTGGCGATGCCCGCGGTGACCTGGTCCTTGGCGAGCTGCGGGAACGTGCTCGCGATCGGGTCGGCGGTGATCTTGATGTGCTGGAACGCGCGGTCGATGACGGCCGGCTTCAGCGACTTGCCGGTCGCTTGCTTGAGCTGGTCGTTCACGACGGCCTTGGCGTCGGCCGCGTTCGAGTTGCTGTAGTCGATCGCGGCGACCAGACCGGACAGCAGCGCCTTCACGGTCTCGGGGTGTTCCTGCAGGAACTGCGTGCGGACGATCAGCACGGTGGTCGGGAACTTCCCGTCCGGCCACAGCGACGCCTCGTCGAGCAGCACCTTCGCGCCGGCGTCCAGGACCAGCCGCGACGACCAGGGCTCGGGCAACCAGGCCGCGTCCACGTCGCCCTTCTTGAAGGCGTCGAGGGTCTGCGCGTTCTCCAGGTTGGTGACCTTGACCTTGCCGGTCAGGTTCTGACCGGCAAGCCACTTCTTCAGCGCCACGTCCTGGGTGTTGCCGAGCTGCGGCGTGACGACGGTCTTGCCGATCAGGTCGGCGGGCTTGGTGATCGACGGCTTCACCACCAACTGCGCGCCACCGGACGTCGCACCGGCGATCAGCCGGACCGCTTCGCCGTTCGATTTCGCGTACGCGTTGATGGCCGGACCGGAGCCGATGAAGCCTGCGTCCAGCGAGCCACCGAGCAGGGCTCCCACTTCCTCGGGGCCGGCGTTGAACTTGGTCGGGACGAGCTTGGTGCTGCCGAGCTCCTTGGCGAACAGGCCCTTGCCGAGGCCGACGAGTGCGGCGGCGTGGGTGACGTTCGGGAAGTAGCCGAGCCGCAGCTCGGTCGCGGGGCCCTTGTCGCTGGAAGCGGCCTGGGTCGCGTCGCTGCCACCGGCGCGGGAGCAGCCCGCTGCGGCGGCGGTAAGGGCCAAGGTGGCCGCGAGCAGACGGAACGGACGGATGATGCTCACAGGGGGACCTTTGTCTTGTCGGAAAGGAAAGTCAGGAAACGAGCTCGAGCTCGTTGGTGGTCTCGACCGGTACGGCGCGCCGCGTCGAGGTGCGGACGCCGTACGTGACGAGGGCGGCCCAGCCGAGGACGAGGGCCGCGTAGACGGCGTACCGCGGGCCGGCGGTGACGTCGAGGCCGTGCAGAACGGTGCGCGCGTTGGTGAGGATCAGCACCAGGCCGACGCCGACACCCAGCCAGCGGGTGGCAAGTCGCGACACCAGCCAGGCGGCCAGTGGCGCGGCGACGACGCCGCCGACGAGCAGCGCGGCGACGATGCCGAACGGCAGGTGCTCCTTACCCAGGCCGAAGAGGAACCCGATGCTGGCGGCGACCGACACCAGGAACTCGGCCGCGTTCACCGACCCGACCGCGCGCCGCGGCGCCAGCTTGCCGCTGGTCAGCAGAGCGGAGTTCGCGACCGGCCCCCACCCGCCACCGCCGGTGGCGTCGATGAACCCGGCCACCAGCCCGAGCGGGCCGAGGAACTTCCCGGCCAGCCGGCCCTCCACCACGGCGCGGACCTTCCCGGTGCCGAACCGGACCAGGATGTAGACGCCGAGCAGCAGCAACAGGCCGGCCACCCACAGCGAGGCCGACTCGGTCGACAGGCTGGACAGGAACGTCGCACCGGCGAACGCCCCGACCGCGCCGGGAGCACCGATCAGCGCGACGACGCGCCAGTCGACGTTCCCGAACCGCCAGTGCGACAGGCCGGAGGCGAGCGTCGTACCGACCTCGGCCAGGTGGACCGAGGCGGACGCGACCGCCGGGGTGATGCCGGTGATCAGCAGGGCAGTACTGGCGGTGACGCCGTATGCCATGCCGAGGGTGCCGTCGACGAGCTGGGCGATCGAGCCGAGCAAGGCGATCAGGACGAGACGACGCATGGAGCAGCTCCTGCGGGTCGGAAAGAGTCGGACGGACGGGCCCTACGCCGTCGGTCGACACCCCGCGGAGTTCACTCGCAGCAGATCGACGTGCCGGCGACGCGTCAAGGCGTCTCCGGGCGCGTTCGTGATGATCTGCATAGGACTATGAAAGCGGACAAAGTCAAGCAACCTGCTCTGGTTTCGCGATGTGAGACGAGAAATCGAATGCCGGATGCGGACAGAAGGGTTGAAGCCCGCGGAGAGCGCTCCTACGGTCGTCAGCGTGCTGATCCCCCGCTCTCTCAAGACCGAGTACGCCGTGCAGCCGCTGGGCGTCGACGTACCGCGCCCGCGCTTCAGTTGGGTCGTCGAGGCGCCCGGGTACGGTGCGACGCAGGCGGCGTACCAGGTGCTGGTCGCGAGCGCGCCGGAGCTGCTGACGCCGGAGCGCGCGGATGTGTGGGACTCGGGCAGGGTCGAGTCGGCGCGGACGTTCGGGATCGCGTACGACGGACCGGCGGCAGCGCGCACCCGCTACCACTGGACCGTCCGCCTGTGGCCCACCGACGACGCCGCTGACGGCGCCGGGGATGAGGGCGGTGTTTGGGCCGAGCCGTCGTGGTTCGAGACCGGGCTGCTCGCCGAGGGGTTCGGCAACGCGCAGTGGATCGGAGGGGTGACCGACAGCGCTCCCCTGCTGCGCCGGGCGTTCACCGTCGACGGCACCGTGCGGCGCGCGCGGCTCTACGCGAGCGGCCTCGGGTACGCCGACCTACGACTGAACGGGAGCGCGGTCAGCGACGCCGTCCTCGATCCCGGCTTCACCGCCTACGACCATACCGTACTGTATGGTACGCAGGATGTAACCGCTCTCCTCGCCGCCGGTGACAACGTCGTCGGCGCCGAGCTCGGCCGCGGGTTCTTCGGGTTGACGTCGGTGAACGTCTGGCGCTGGCACGACACGCCGTGGACCGCCGACCCGCGGCTGATCGCGCGGCTGGTGATCGAGTACGACGACGGCCGCGTCGACGAGGTGGTCACCGACGAGACGTGGCGGATCACCGGCGGGCCGACGCTGTCGGACTCGCTGTACCTCGGCGAGACGTACGACGCCCGTCGCGCGCTGCCCGGCTGGGACGCGGCCGGTTTCGACGACTCGTCCTGGGCTCCCACGCAGGTGGTCGAAGCGCCGCGCGGCACATTGAAGGCCCAGGCGCACGAACCGATCCGGGTGATCGAGACGGTCGATCCGGTCGAGGTGACCGAGGTCCGGCCGGGTGTCTGGATCGCCGACTTCGGACGGACCGTGGCCGGCTGGACGCGGCTGACCGTGACCGCGGAGGCCGGGACCACGATCAGCCTGACCCACGGCGAGACGGTTGCCGACGGCAACGTGGTGGCCCGGAACGTGCACGTGGACGGCGATCGGATCCAGCGCGACGAGTACATCGCGGCCGGCACCGGCGTCGAGACGTGGGAACCGCGGTTCTCCTACAAGGGCTTTCGGTACGTACAACTCGAGGGTGCCCCGGCTCAACTGGAGATGCGGGTGGTGAACTCCGACGTCGCCTCGGCGACCACGTTCGAGTCGTCGCAGGCGCCGTACGAACAGTTCGAGCGCGCGATGCGCCGGACCATCCTCAGCAACCTGCACGGGATCCCGACCGACACGCCGTACTTCGAGAAGAACGGGTGGACCGGCGACGCGCAGGTCGGCGCGCCGACGATGCTCGCGACCCTCGACCTGGCGCGGTTCTTCACCAAATGGCTCGGCGACATCCGCGACAGCCAGGCGGACTCCGGGCAGTTGCCGGTGATCGTGCCGACCAGCGGCTGGGGCTTCACCGACCTCTCCCCCGCGACCGAGTGGCCGACCGTGTACCCGTTCCTGCTCCGCGAGATGTATCGCTGGTACGGCGACGACCGGCTGCTGCGCGAGCACTGGGACTCGCTCACCCGGTACCTCGCGTGGGAGCTCGGCCGGGTCGAGGACGGGTTGTCTGTGAGCGTGCTGGGCGACTGGCTACCACCCGGCTTCGGCGACGGTCCGGCACCGGAGGACCGGCGGCTGACCGGTACGGCGTACCTCTACCGCGCGCTCGTGGTCGCCGCGGAGATCGGCTCGTTGATTGGGGAGCCCAACGATTTCCGCAAGGCGGCGGCTGAACTCGCGGACGGGCTGAACCGGGCGTTCCTGGACCGTGACGCCGGTTGCTACCGCTCGGCGCAGGACCCCGACTACCGGCAGACGTCGAACGCGGTCCCGCTCGCCTTCGGGATCGTGCCGGACGACATGGTGTCGCGGGTCGCGGCCGGGCTGGCTGCGGACGTCGAGGCGCGCGGGTTCCACCTGAACACCGGTTGCCTGGGCGTCGGCGTACTGCTACCGGTGCTGACGAAGTACGGATACGGCGAGGTGGCAACGAAGGTCGCGCTGCAGCGCAGCTACCCGAGCTGGGGGTACTGGTTCGACCTCGGCGCGGACACCATGTGGGAGAAGTGGGAGGACGACTCGCGGTCGCGGAACCACTACTTCCAGGGCACGGTCGTGCAGTGGATCTTCGAGAACGTGGCCGGGCTGCGGGTGATCGACGCCGGCGGCGAGCGGATCGTCGTACGGCCGGACGCGCGGGACGAGGTTGACGCCGCAAGCATCCGGACCGAGACGATCCGCGGACGGGTCACGGTCTCCTGGCAGCAGACGGGACGCGTGCTGTCGCTGGACGTCCAGGTCCCGGTCGGTACGACGGCCGAGGTGCACGTACCGTCGGCGCGGGCGTCGGACGTGGACGCCGTACCGCAGTCGTTCGCGGGCTCGCCGTCGTACGACGAGGGTTACACGGTCTATACCGTCGGGGCCGGGAAGTGGTCGTTCACGAGCCGGTCCGCTTCGTGAAGATCAGGTCGCGGACCTCACGACCCTCCGCTTGCGCACGGGACTCGAACTTGGTGACGGGACGCCACGCGGGGCGCGGGGCCCAGCCGTCGTAGGTGTTGCGCAGCGACGGCTCGGCCTCGCAGACCTCGAGCATGCGATCCGCGTAATCGGCCCAGTCCGTTGCCAGGTGCAACGTTCCGCCGGGTTGCAGGCGGGACGCGATCAGCGCGACGAACGCCCGCGTGACCAGGCGGCGTTTGTGGTGCCGCTTCTTCGGCCACGGGTCCGGGAAGTAGATCCGTACGCCGGACAGCGCGTCCTCCGCGACGTGGTCGCGGAGGAAGTCGACCGCGTCGCCCTGCAGCAGGCGGACGTTCTCGAGGTCGTATTTCTCCACCCAGAGCATCAACTGACCGAGACCGGCCGGGTAGACCTCCGCGGCCAGGTGGTTCACGTCGGGCGCAGCGACGGCCAGTTGCGCGGTCGCTTCACCCATACCCGAACCGATCTCGAGCACCGTCGGCGCCTCGCGCCCGAACCAGCCGGCGAGGTCGAGGACGCCGGGCGGCAGGTCCTCCTGGGTCCGCCCGAGCTCGGACCAGTGCGACTGCCAGACACGCTTCTGCCCGACCGTCATCCGCACACTGCGGCGGACGGTGCTGAACACACCCGCTTGCCTGACCCGATCCGTTGCTTCCACCAGGTGGATTCTAGGGCGTTGCTAGAACTGCAGGGTGCGGCCGGTCTCGAGGTAGGTCTTCAGGTTGGCCAGGATCGGGCCCCAGCCGTTCCGCCAGCCCTCGACGGTGTCCTCGGCGATCTGGTCGTGCACGACCTGCAGTTTCACCACGGTCTCGCTGCGTGGTTCGATCGTGAACGTGACCCGGCCGGGTTTCCCGTCTGTGGCCTCGTTCGTGAAGGTGTACGCCAGCGTCTTCGGCTCGTCGTACACCAGGACCTCGCCCCAGTCCGTGAGGCTGTCGTCGGCGCTGTCGTAGAACCGGACCGGCGCACCGACCGTCCAGTCGGACTCGATCCGGCGGCCGAACCAGTACAGCTGGGTGAACGCACCCGAGGTGAGTGCCTCCCACAACTTCTCCGCAGTGGTCTCGATGTAGGTCACGTGGATCATCGCGGGCTTGCTCATGTCTCCTCCAAGGCTGCCTTCAACGCGCTGAGGGCGCGGAGTTTGTCGCGCTCGTAGTTGCTCAGCCACCGTTCGGCGATCTCGTTGATCGGCACCGGGTTCAGGTAGTGGAGCTTGTGCCGACCGCGCTTGACCGTGACGACGAGGTTCGCGTCTTCGAGGATCCGCAGGTGCTTGGTGACACCTTGCCGGGTCAGGTCGGGCAACAGCTCGCACAACTCCAGCAGGCTCTGCCCGTTCCGCTCCCGCAACGCATCCAGCAACCGCCGCCGCCCCTCGTCGGCCAGCGCCTTGAACACCAACTCCACGCCTCCGACCATAGGCAACCAAAAGGTTGCCTGTCAATGCTGCGTACCGAAGAACGGGTAGTCATCGGCTCCGGTGGGCAGGTGTGAGCGGGTAGGGGCTCGGCCCGGCGGTGGGGCGGGAGGACCACCCGTTCGTCGGTACGGGTCAGTCGTCCCAGAAGAGGTGGGCGACGGTGTTGTGAGCCCGGCGGGTCGTTCGGAGGTAGTCGTCGGCGAAGCGGCCGGACTCGCCGGGCGGGTAGCCGCAGATGTGGGCGACGGCCGCCAGGTCGCGGGGATCCTGCGGGAGCGAGTCGCCAGGGCGGCCGCGGACGAGCATGATCGCATTGCGGATCCGGCTGGCCAGCTTCCACGCCGCGCTGAGCGTGTCCGCCTGGGACGGGTCGACGAGGTTCGCCTCGACGCCGGCCCGGAGCGCGGCGAGCGTCCGCGTCGTCCGCAGACTCCGAACGCGGTGCGCCTCGCGCAACTGCAGCAGTTGCACGGTCCACTCGATATCGGCCAGTCCGCCGCGGCCGAGCTTGGTGTGCGTCGCCGGGTCGGCGCCGCGCGGCAGGCGTTCGGCGTCGACGCGCGCCTTGATCCGGCGGATCTCCATCACGTCGCGCTCGCTGATGCCACCCTCCGGATAGCGGAGTGGGTCGATCAGCTCGCGGAACGACTGACACAGCTTGCCGTCGCCGCAGAGCGGGTCGGCCCGGAGCAGGGCCTGCGCCTCCCAGACGGCCGACCAGCGGGCGTAGTACGACGCGTACGACGCGAGCGAACGGACGAGCGGTCCTTGCCGGCCTTCCGGGCGGAGGTCGGCGTCGATGGCGACCGCGGGATCGGCGCCGGGCAGCGCGAGCAGCCGGCGGAGCTCTGTCGCCGCCTGGGTCGCGAAGTCGGTCGCCAGCTTCTCGTCCGCGCCCGGGAACGGGTCGTGCACGAACATCACGTCGGCGTCGCTGCCGTACCCGAGCTCGTGCCCGCCGAACCGGCCCATTGCGACGATCGACATCCGCGTCGGCTCCGGTTCGCCCTTCGCGACAGCCTTGCGGGCGACCTCGAGCGAGGTCGTCAGGGTGCCGATCGAGACCACGGTCAACGCTTCGCCGACCTCCTCGACGTCGAGGAGCCCGGACAGGTCTGCCGCGGCGATCCGGAACAACTCGCGGCGCCGTACCGCCCGGATCGCCGCGACCGCGGCCTCCGGAGCGTCCTGTCTGCGCGCGGCCGCGGACATCTCGGTGAGCAGCGCGTCGTGGGTGCGCGGCGTCAGCTCGCGTTCGTCGGCGAGCATCGCGGTCGCTTCGGGGGCGCGCTGCAGGAGGTCGACGGCGTACCGGCCGCTGGCGAGCAGGTGTGCGAGGCGTTCGGCGGACGCGCCCTCGTCGCGGAGCTGGCGCAGGTACCAGGGCGTGGAGCCGAGCGCATCGGAGATCGTCCGGAACGCGAGCAGGCCGGCGTCCGGGGCGGGCGATTCCGCGAACCAGCCGAGCATCGCGGGCAGCAGCGCCCGCTGGATCGACGAACGCCGCGAGACACCCTCGGACAGCGCCTCGATGTGCCGCAGTGCCGACGCGGGATCGGCGTACCCGAGGGCGGTCAGGCGTTGCTTCGCGGCCTCGGGCGTCAGGCGCACCTCGTCGCCCGGGATCCGCGCGACCGCGGCGAGCAGCGGGCGGTAGAACAGCTTCTCGTGCAGCCGCCGTACCTCGAGGGCGTGCTTCTTCCACGCCGCGGTGAGATCGGCGACCGGGTTCTTGGTGAAGCCGAGCGAGCGACCGAGGCGGCGCAGGTCGGCCTCGTCCTCCGGGACCTGATGGGTGCGGCGCAGGCGGTACAGCTGGATGCGGTGCTCCATCGACCGCAGGAAGCGGTACGCATCGGCGAGTACGGCGCCGTCGGTGCGGCCGACGTACCCGCCGGTGGTGAGGGCCTCGAGTGCGACGAGCGTCGTACCGCTGCGGACCGACTCGTCGCTGCGGCCGTGGACGAGTTGCAGGAGTTGTACGGCGAACTCGACGTCGCGCAGTCCGCCGGGGCCGAGCTTCAACTGCCGGTCGACGTCGGCGGCCGGGATGTGGTCGATGACGCGCCGGCGCATCGCCTGGACGTCGTCGACGAAACCCTCGCGGTCGGCGGCGGACCAGGTGAGTTGGCCGATCCGCTCGGCGTACTGGCGGCCGAGTTCGGCGTCGCCGGCGACCGGGCGGGCCTTGAGCAGCGCCTGGAACTCCCAGGTCTTCGCCCAGCGCTGGTAGTACGCGAAGTGACTGTCGAGCGTGCGGACCAGCGGACCGGACTTGCCCTCGGGGCGGAGGGCGGCGTCGACGGGCCAGAGCGTGCCCTCGCCGGTGTGCGCGGAGCAGATCCGCATCGTCGCGGCGGCGAGCTGGGTCGCGGTCTTCAGCGCTGGTGCCTCGGCCTCGCCGTCCAGTGGTTCGGCGACGAAGAGGACGTCGACATCGCTGACGTAGTTGAGTTCGCGGCCGCCACACTTGCCCATGGCAATGATCGCGAGACGGCAGTCGGCGGCGTCGGGGTGGGCGGCGAAGTATTGGTTCCGGGCGATCTGCAGGGCGGTTTCCAGCGCGCCGGCGGCGAGATCCGCGAGTACGGCGGCCACCTCGTCGACCAGCAGGCCCTCGGCCAGGTCGCGGGCGGCGAGGCGGAGCAGCAGGCGGCGGTATTCGATGCGCAGGGCATCGATCGGGCTCGGCGCGCCGATCGCGGTGGCGAGCTTGGCGGCGACGTCCTCGACGGACGGGCGGGAACCGGTGAGGGACGGGTCGGCGAGGTCGTACCAGTGCCGCGGGTGGACGCCGAGATGTCTGCCGAGCGCCTCGCTGGCGCCGAGGACGTAGACGAGCCGGCGGCGGAAGTCGGCGTCCATGCCGAGCGTGCGGGCGAACGCGGCGACGTCGTGCCCGTGCCGGTGCAGCGACTCGGCCATCACGCACAAGCCGTGCAGGGCGAGGTCGGGATCGGCGCATTCCGACAGCGTGGTGATCAGTTCCTCGGTCGCCATCGGGGTGTGCGAGTCGAGCGCGTCCAACTCCTCGAGCATGCCGGCGGCCCGCTGCGGGTCCTCGAACCCGAGCCGGACCAGCCGCCCCTCCCACGACGCTCTCCGACCCTCAGCCACCCCCGCAGGCTACCCAACCGCGCCAGATTCGGAACGGGCGGTGGGTGAAAGTCTCAACTGGATTGCGGTGAATACACGGTGTCGTGTAGCGGATCCGCTGAGTAGTCGGGCATGATGACTCTTCATGGTCATGATGACGGGGTCGCTCGCGGTGAGCGGCATGATGGTCTGGTTGACGCCACAGCAAGGCGGACGGGTGTCCGGGCCGCCCGAACCTGACTACGACTACGACTACACCGCGACTGCGTATCTGCCGCCGCGGACGGCTGAGGACGGTCAGGTGGGGGTAGCGCTGCGCCGGTTCGCACCGGGTGCGTGGCGGACGCCGGCCGAGGGGATTCTCGTTCCCGCCAAGGGGAATCGCGCCCAGCAGGTCATCCCCGGCTGCATCGTCGTCGTCACCGAAGGCGTCCGCCCGGTCGGCCTCCTGACCGTCGAAGAGGTGCACGTTCTCGCGCCCGACGGTACGCCGGTCGTACCAGCTGCCGCCGCACCAGTCGATACGCCGCCCGTCGCCGCGGACACGCCGACGCCAACCGATCCGCCGTACCGCCACTCGACCGCGGCCTCACGCTGGACGTCCCGCCACGCCTCGGACGACGTACCGTCCGAACCCGCCGGAGTCTGAACAAGTAGTTCTGCTCATGCGGGACCGGCGTCTCGGCGTGGACGATCTCCGCATGAGCCAACGAGTCCAGCCCCAGCAAACCGCAGCCTTCTGCGCCCAGGCCATCGCATCCTTCGGCATCTCCCTCACCGCGATGACCCTGGCCCTCATCTACCTACCGGCCTCCCCCTGAGCTACAGGACGGGAAGGAGTTTGTTGAGTTCGAAGGGGGTTACCTGGCGGCGGTAGTCCTGCCATTCGGCGCGTTTGTTGCGGAGGAAGAAGTCGAAGACGTGTTCGCCGAGGGTTTCGGCGACGAGTTCGCTGTCTTCCATCGCGCTGATGGCTTCGGCGAGGCTGCCGGGAAGGGGTTTGATGCCCAGCGCCTTGCGCTCGCGGGGGGTGAGGGACCAGATGTCCTCCTCCACCTCCGCGGGGAGTTCGTAGCCTTCCTCGATGCCCTTCAGACCGGCTGCCAGCATGAGGGCGAAGGCCAGGTACGGGTTGGCGGCCGAGTCGAGTGAGCGGAACTCGACGCGGGACGACTGCCCCTTGTGCGGCTTGTACATCGGCACCCGCACCAGAGCGGACCGGTTGTTGTGACCCCACGAGATGAACGACGGCGCCTCGTCGCCGACGGCGAGGCGCTTGTACGAGTTCACCCACTGGTTCGTCACCGCGGTGATCTCCGGCGCGTGCCGCAGCAGGCCGGCTATGAACGCGCGGCCGGTCTTGGACAGCCCGTACTGCGCTCCGCCCTCGAAGAACGCGTTCCGGTCACCCTCGAACAGCGACATGTGCGTGTGCATCCCGGACCCCGGCTGATCCGAGAGCGGCTTCGGCATGAACGACGCATAGATGCCCTGCGAGAGCGCCACCTCCTTCACCACGACGCGGAACGTCATGATGTTGTCGGCGGTCGACAGCGCGTCGGCGTACCGCAGGTCGATCTCCTGCTGGCCCGGCCCGCCCTCGTGGTGGCTGAACTCGACCGAGATGCCCATCGACTCGAGCATCGTGATCGCCTCGCGGCGGAAGTCGTTGCCGATCCCCTGCGGCGTGTGGTCGAAGTACCCCGACGAGTCGACCGGCTCCGGCGTCGTACCGGGTGCGCCGACCAGCGACTTGAACAGGTAGAACTCGATCTCCGGGTGCGTGTAGAACGTGAACCCGAGCTCGGCGGCCTTCGACAGCGTCCGCTTCAGCACGTGCCGCGGGTCCGCGAACGACGCCGAACCGTCCGGCATGTTGATGTCGCAGAACATCCGCGCGGTGCCCATCGTCTCGCCGCGCCACGGCAGGATCTGGAACGTCGACGGGTCCGGCTTGGCGAGCATGTCGGCCTCGGTCACCCGGGCGAACCCCTCGATCGCCGACCCGTCGAACCCGAGTCCCTCGGCGAACGCGCTCTCCAGCTCGGCCGGCGCCACCGCGACCGACTTCAGGAACCCGAGTACATCGGTGAACCAGAGCCGCACGAAGCGTACGTCGCGCTCCTCCAGCGCGCGCAGCACGAATTCCTGCTGCTTGTCCATCGGTCCACCTCTCACGAGCTCAACTCGGTCTCTCACAGTGTGCCCCGCCCTTGTTAAGCAGACGTTACGTGCCGCGGCGGACAACACCACGTCCAGGGGCCTAGCGTGTCCTGTTGTGCAGACGATCTTCCGGGCCGCGCTGATTGTCGCGGCGGTGCTCTGCCTGAGCGACCTGATCGTCAGTACGGCGCGCTTCGTCCAGTCGCTGCGCCGGAAACGACCGGCCGAGCGCGACGTCCTCGGCCGCCGCTGGCTGCCGGTCCCGGAGCTCGGGTTCGGCATGGTCGCGTTCTGCTGCCCGGGGTTGGTCACGCTCGGCCTCACCCATCACGACGCGACCAACCTGCCGACCCGGCAGATCCTGCTCGCCGCCCTGGTCTTCGGGTACGCCGGTGCCGTGCTGTCCCGGGTGGTCCGGACGCCCGGCCCCGGCGGGCGCCGGTTCAAGCTACGCGCCGGCCTGCTGCTCGGCCTGCCGGCCCTGTTCGGCCTGGTCTTCGGCCTGTCGGGCATCGCGGTCTGAACGGCGCTCGCGGTACCACGGCACGATCCGTTCCAGCGGTGCGAAGGCCAGCCAGCAGACGACCGTCGGCAGGAAGTGAATCAAGAGGATCGCGGTGTTCGCCGCATGGAACCCGAGGAAGAACAGCGCCCCGAAAAGCTGCCACCGGCCCTTCAGCCACAGGATCACCGGCGAGCAGAACTCCCCGATGATGCCGACCCACTGCATGACGTGCAGGATCCACGGGTAGTTCAGCAGCCACTCCCCGACCGGATGCGGCCGCCGCACGATCGCCCACGTGAGTACGGCGCTACCCGGCCAGGTCAGCGCCCATCCGGCACTGCGCAGTTTGGCGATCGCGGACAGGAAGTACGTCGCGATCACGCAGATCTGGACGCACCGGATCACCCACCCGGCCGCCTCGGATTTCGTCTGGTCGCCGTACTTCGCCCGCCCGACCGTGGGCAGCGCCCACAACGCGATGACGAGCGCGAGGTGGTCGTGGTCGACCTTGCCGTCGCTCATCCCGATCAGCACCCACCACGTGAACGCGGGTGCGACGATCCAGCCGGCGATCCGCGGGAAGCGGTTCGTCGCGCCGACAAGGCACGCGAGGATGAGTACGACGTACAACGTGGTCGTGTTCGCGACCGACGGCTTCGGGAGGTCGAGCAACCGGGCCAGCAGCAACGGTTGGTACAGCCCGGGGTGCTGACCCTTGTCGAGCGTGTCGCGGACGAACGCGTGCATGTCGAGGATGACGAACAGATACAGCACGGTCCGGAGCCAGGCGATCCTCCCCATCGCGATGGGCGGGGTGAACCAGTTCATCGCCGTACCTCCCAGGTCGCCAGCACCTGCGACGTCGGCGGTCCCTCGACCCGGCCCTTCACCAGTTGGGTGGTGTCGCGGATCAGTTCGAGCTTCACGTACTTCGGCTTGTCCGGATGCTTGCGCGCCCACCCGTCCGCGACCTGCTGCAGCAGCGACGGGTCTTTCTCGATCTCCCCGGCGCGCGCCTCGATCTCGGCCCGCGCGACGCCGGCACCTTCGATGT
The DNA here is from genome assembly GCF_006715085.1 of Kribbella jejuensis. NCBI lineage: Bacteria > Bacillati > Actinomycetota > Actinomycetes > Propionibacteriales > Kribbellaceae > Kribbella > Kribbella jejuensis. Next base: position 697,455 of record NZ_VFMM01000004.1, read on the forward strand.
TCAGCGGTACGTCGACCGTGGTACCCGCGTCCGTGACCGCGCTGATCCGGGTGTAGTCGATCTTCGCGTCGTCCGGTACCGACATCGCGTACTGCGACATCGGACCGAAGGGCCAGGCGTCGTCGCTGGCCCGCACCGATCCGTTGATCAGCAGACCGATCCCCGCGACCGCGACGAGCACCCGCACCCCCTTGCCGACCCGGCCCAACCGCTCACCATCTGTCACGCCCGCCATTACATCATTCCGGTTTGGAGCGCCCGTTTGTAGGGAATTTTCTAGAACATGACCGCCCCAGAAAATATCCAACGCGCCCAGAGGTATCCACAGCTGTCCCGGCGTACGCTGCTCGGCGCGACCGCCGGCGGCATACTGCTCGGCGGCATCACGCTGCCGACAGCAGCCCACGCGGCCCCCGCTCCGCGCTGTTACACGCGCACCGAGTGGTCGGCGCGTCCGCCCAAGTCCCCCACCCAGGTGATCGGCAAGCCCGACCACATCGTCATCCACCACACCGCGAGCGCGAACGTCACCGACTACTCGCTGGCCGCGGCCTACAAGGTCCAGCACTGGATCCAGGACCTGCACATGGACACCAACGGCTGGATCGACATCGGCAACCAGCTGACGATCAGCCGCGGCGGGTACCTCATGGAGGGCCGCAGCAAGTCGCTGTCCTCGATCAACAACGGCCAGAACGTGCTCGGTGCGCAGACCGCGAACAACAACAGCCATACGATCGGGATCGAGCACGAGGGCATCTACGTCAGCGAGGACGTACCGGTCGCGCTGTTCGACATGTCGGTCCTGACGTGCGCCTGGCTGTGCACGAAGTACGGGCTCGATCCGCACGTCGCGATCGTCGGGCACCGCGACTACAACACGACGCAGTGCCCGGGTGACGTGTTCTACGCGCGGCTGCCGGAGTTGCGGGACCGGGTCGCCGCGGTTCTGCTCGGTTGATGTCAAGGTGACGGTGGCCGCTCCGACCGATGGGTGGCAGCATCCATCCATCACGAGGAGCGTTCAGATGTCTCAGGTCCGTGTTCACAACTTCGCGGTCTCCCTGGACGGGTTCGGTACCGGCGAGGGCCAGTCCAGGGAGACGCCGTTCGGTCATGCCGGCGAACGGCTGCACGAGTGGTTCGTCGGTACGCAGTTCTTCCAGTCCGGCGACGGGCTGCCGGGCGGTACGCAGGGCGTCGACAACGCGTTCGCCGCGCAGCACGAGCCGGGGATCGGCGCCGAGATCATGGGCGCGAACAAGTTCGGTCCGCCCGGTTGGCAGGACGACGCCGACTGGACCGGCTGGTGGGGCCCGAACCCGCCGTTCCACACCCCGGTGTTCGTCCTCACCCATCGCCCGCGGCCTTCCGTGGAGATGGAGGGCGGTACGACGTTCCACTTCGTCGACGCGACGCCTGCCGACGTACTGGCGCAGGCGCGGGCGGCGGCGGGTGATGCCGACGTACGGCTGGGTGGTGGGGCGACGGTGATCCGCGAGTTCCTCAAGGCCGGTCTGGTCGACTACATGCACGTGGCCGTGGTGCCGATCGTGCTCGGTCGCGGGGTGCGGTTGTGGGACGAGCAGGAATCGCTCGAGCAGAACTTCGACATCCAGTCCGTGTCGTCACCGAGCGGCGTGACGCATTTGAGCTTCGTCCGTAGGTAGCCCTCGAGTAGCCCGGTCGGGTGAACCTTCGCCGTTGTTCGATGGACGGGTGCACGAGGAAGCGCTGGCTCGTTGGCAGCGCGGGTGGGCGGCTGCCCGCGGCTGGAACGACTCGCAGTACGTCGACGACGTGACGGTGGTCCGGACCGGTGAGCCCGACCGCCGCGTCGAGTACATCACCACCGAACACCACGCGACCGCCGCCACCCACCTCGCCCTCACCGACCACAACCCACCCGGATGACCATCTCCCTTCCGAAGCAGCCACTCCACTCTGTCCCCACATCGTCATGACCCTCACTCCCCTTCTGGTCGCCAGGATGCGGGCGGTTTCCTAAGGCGTTGGTAAGAGTTGGTGAGGGGCGTGGGGTGGGGACTGGGGAACCAGTAATGTGCTCCCGTGCCTCAGCTTCGGGTTGCTCTTGCTCAGGTCGATGTGACCGTCGGTGATATCGACGGGAACACCGACAAGATCGTCACGTGGGCCCGGAACGCGGTGGAGCAGGGTGCGCAGGTGGTGGCCTTTCCGGAGATGGCGCTGACCGGTTATCCGGTCGAGGACCTGGCGTTGCGGGCCTCGTTCGTGGACGCGTCGCAGACCCGCATCAAGAAGCTCGCGCAGCGGCTCGCCGACGAAGGGCTCGGCGAGATCGTGGTGATCTGCGGGTACCTCGATCGCGCCGGCGGTACGGCGATGGGTGTCGACCGGCTCGGCCGCCCGAAGGGTTCGCCGACCAACTCGGCTGCCGTCATCCATCAGGGCCGCGTCGTCACCAGCGCGGTCAAGCACCACCTTCCGAACTACGGCGTCTTCGACGAGTTCCGGCACTTCGTACCAGGCAACACGTTGCAGGTCGTCCGGATCCACGGCATTGACGTCGCGATCGTGATCTGTGAGGACCTCTGGCAGGACGGCGGCCCGGTCGCGGTCGCCCGCGAGGCAGGCGCCGGTCTGCTGCTGGTCGTGAACAGCTCGCCGTACGAGGCGAACAAGGACGACCTCCGCGGCGATCTGGTACGGCGTCGCGCCCGCGAGGCCGGCTGCGCGCTCGCGTACGTGAACCTCGTCGGCGGTCAGGACGAACTGGTCTTCGACGGCGACTCGCTGATCGCGGATGCCGAGGGCACGATCTTCGCCCGCGCCCCGCAGTTCGAGCAGGGCAGCATGATCGTCGACCTCGAACTCCCTGCCGCGACAGGCACTCCGTCCGGTAGCCACGAGGGCATCGACATCGTCCACACAGTGCTGCAGTCCGAGGCGCTCCCGCCGTACGCACCGATGGCACCGAACATCGCACCGCGGCTGTCCGACGAGGCCGAGATGTACGGCGCGATCGTCACCGGGCTGCGCGACTACGTCCAGAAGAACGGGTTCAAGTCCGTACTGCTCGGCCTGTCCGGCGGTATCGACTCGTCGCTGGTCGCCGCGATCGCGTGCGACGCGATCGGCGCCGAGCACGTGTTCGGGATCTCCAACCCGAGCGTCTACTCCAGCGACCACTCCAAGGACGACGCCGCCGAGCTCGCCGCCCGGACCGGTCTCAACTACCGCGTCGTCCCGATCCAGCCGATGGTGCAGCCGTTCCTCGACACGCTCGGGCTGACCGGCCTGTCCGAGGAGAACCTGCAGGCCCGGGTCCGCGCCGTGATCTGGATGGGACTGTCGAACTCAGACGGTCACCTGGTACTTGCCTGCGGCAACAAGTCGGAGCTGGCGGTCGGCTACTCGACGATCTACGGCGACGCCGTCGGCGGGTACGCGCCGCTGAAGGACCTGCCGAAGACGCTGGTCTGGCGGCTGGCGAAGTGGCGCAACGAGGACGCGAAGGCGCGCGGTCAGCAACCGCCGATCCCGGAGAACTCGATCGTCAAACCCCCGTCCGCCGAGCTCAGTCCGGGACAGCAGGACACCGACTCGCTGCCGCCGTACGACCTGCTCGACGACATGCTCGACGACTACGTCGAGCAGGACCGCGGCAGTGCCGAACTGGTCGCGGCCGGCTTCGACACCGAGTTGGTCACGAAGGTGATCCAGCTCGTCGACAGAGCGGAGTACAAGCGCCGGCAGTACCCACCGGGCCCGAAGCTGACGCACAAGGCCTTCGGCCGGGACCGCCGGTTGCCGATCACGAACGCATGGCGTGAGGACGCACGGAAGGCAGCCGAGCACTGAGCGACTCCTGGCGATACCGCCCATCCCAAGACTCCCCGTGGGGTTCTCCCGAAGAGCCCTACGATCGTTCCGGCCTGCCCAACCAGGATGTGAGCTCCTCCACAGCCGGTGGTGCTCACCCTCCGCATCGGTGGGACGATGACGCCATGGCTGACAGCTCGGACTACGAGGACGACAACTGGCGGGACCGCGGGCTCGGTCTCGACCCGTCGCCGTCACTGCCGAACGCGCCGCGGACCTACGAGCGCGGCCCGGTGCCGCAGCAGCCGTACGTCCCGAAGCCGCCGTTCCTGCCGAGCGCGCCACCACCTCCCGGCCAGCAGCCGTACTACGAGCCGCAGCGGGACGAGCAGTACGGGCGTGAGCACCAGGAGCAGAACCCGTTCCGCCCGCAGCAGCAGCCGCCTGCGACACCGCCGACAACACCGCCCGCGCAGGGACGGCCTAGTTCGTTCGGTCCGGGGTCGAACGGCGTACCGGCGCGGCCACCGGCGGGAAACGGTACGCCGCCGCGGCCGTCGTCGAACGGCAACGCGGGGTGGAGCGGCCCGGCGCCGCAGCCCAATCCGTTCGCGCCGTCGTCGCCGCCGCCACCACCGTTGTCGCCACCGCCGCCACCATCGTTGCCATCGTCGCCGCCCTCATCGCCGTCGCAGAGCAGCAATGGGCACAGTAGTAATGGTGTGATTGGCAACGGTTTGCCGCCGCAGCCGCCGCGTCCGCCGCAGCGGCTCCAGCCGCCGGACGCGTCGCGCGCACAACAGGAAGAACCACGGCGCCGGTACGAACCGGGCCCCGGGCCCGAGCCGGTGTGGGGACACGAACGTCGGCCCGAGCCGCCGCAGCAACGTCCGCCGGAGCCGTCGCGACTGAGCGACGCGGCCCAGGCGTACGGCGCCGGCAGGTCGCAGGAGGGCGCCCGGCCGGACGAGTCCCGCCGCCGCGAGCAGCGCTACGACCCACAGCAAGAGGACGCGCGGCGCCGCGAGAGCGAACAGCGGTACGAGGCACAGCAAGAGGACCCGGCGCGTCGCGAGGGCGAGCGACGTTACGAACCGCAGCAGGAGGACGCGCGACGTCCCGAGAGCGAGCAGCGGTACGAGGCGCGGCAAGAGGACGCGCCGCGCCGCGAGAGCGAGCGACGTTACGAACCGCAGCAGGAGGACGCGCGGCGTCCCGAGAGCGAGCAGCGGTACGGGGCACAGGCTGACGAGGCGCGGCGGTATGAGGTGGCGGCGGCGCAGCCTCGGGAGAGCGAGCGGGTGGTTGAGCAGAGTACTCAGCCGCAGGAGATTCGGCTGCGGGGCGACGGGCCGCGGGAGAACGGGTATCTGACCGACCCGAGTGCGGAGTACGAGGTCAACGCACCGATGACCGAGGAGCCGCCCGGTGAGTCGCCGGCGACCGAGGGTTCCCGGCCGATCGGTGCGCGCCGACGTGCGGACGTACAGCAGGACGCCCCGAGCCAAGTACCGGCCGAGCAGGTCACCTCACACCGCGCCGCACGACGCGCGTTCGCCAACCACACCGAACCTGCACCCACTTCCCCACCGCAGCCGGCCGCCGCGACCAACAGCACAGGCGGTGACGCAGAGGTCTCGCCGTACGGCGGCCCCGCGGCCAAGAGCAACCAGCCCGCCGAAACGACCGGCGACCAGGCGAAGCGTCCGCGGCGGTACCGCGTCCACCACCTCCGCGACTTCAAGAACCGCGGCGAGAAGTGGGCGATGCTGACGGCGTACGACCAGTACACCGCCGAGATCTTCGACCAGGCAGGCATCCCGGTGCTGCTCGTCGGTGACTCGGCCGCGAACAACGTGTACGGCTACGACACCACGCTCCGCGTCACCGTCGACGAACTGATCCCGCTCGCCCGCGCGGTCGCGAACGCGGCCCAACGCGCGCTGGTCGTCGCGGACCTCCCGTTCGGTTCGTACCAGGCGTCGCCGGAGCAGGCGTTCCACACCGCCGTACGGTTCATGAAGGAAGCCGGCGTCCAGGCGGTGAAGCTCGAGGGCGGCCGTACCGTCGTACCGATGGTCGAGAAGCTGACGCAGTCCGGCATCCCGGTGATGGCGCACATCGGGTTCACCCCGCAGAGCGAGCACAGCATCGGCGGGTACCGCGTCCAGGGCCGCGGCGAACAGGCGGCCGGCCTGATCGACGACGCGGTCGCGCTCGCCGCGGCCGGCGCGTTCTCGCTCGTGCTCGAGATGGTGCCGGGCGACGTGGCGGCCGAGATCACCAAGCGGATCCCGATCCCGACGATCGGCATCGGCGCCGGCCGCGACACCGACGCCCAGGTCCTCGTCTGGCAGGACATGGCCGGTCTGCGCTCGGGCACGATGCCGCGGTTCGTCAAGCAGTACGCCGACCTCCGCGGCATCCTCACCAGCGCCGCCACCAGCTACGCCGCCGAGGTCGCCAACGGCGCGTTCCCGGCCGACGAGCACACCTTTTAGATCCAGGGCAGGGCTGAACGTTCGGTCCAGTACTCCTCGGGTTGCTGTACGAACTCGAGGAGCGGGCCGTCGACGTGGTACGCCAGGTTGCTCTTCAGCTGTTCAGCTGTGGTGGCGCCGCTGAGGACGACGTCCGCCCACGGTTGAGCCATCGCGGCGCCGATCGCCAGCGCGTCCGGTGCTACCCCGTGTTGGCGGGCGAACTCGTTGAACGGGGTCTCGCCGGCACGTGCGGTCAGCCGGCCGTTCGCGACAGCTTCCTTGATCACGACGAACCAGCCGGCATCGTGCGCCTCGGCGAGCGCACGGCCGGCGGAGGTCTCCAGTACGTTCCACGTCGCCTGTACTGCGGAGAACGGCGTACCGGACGACAGCGCCTTGCGGAGTGTCTCGGCCTGTCGCGGTCCGCTCGTCGACAGACCGACGCGTACGCCGGTGTCGGCCAGCTCGCGCAGACGGTCCAGCAAACGCTTGTCGTCGAGCGCGGGACTGTCGTCGGTCAGGCTGTGAACGAGGTAGAAGTCCGGCGGCCCGCCCAGCGCATGCAAGGTCTCGGGCCACTGTCGTTCGAAGGTCGCGAGGTCGTGGCTCTTCACCTCGTGCGTGGCCGCGTCGTGCCGCCAGTCGGCGACGTACGTGTAACCCCACTTCGAGCCGACGGTCAGTTGGGTACGGCGTTCCGGTGTCAGCCACTCGCCCAGGAACTCCTCGGCAAGACCGTACGAACGCGCGGCGTCGAAGTACCGAACTCCTGCCTGCCACGCCTGCTCCAGCAGCTCGTGCGTGCGCGCCCGCAGGTCCTCGACTGCCCGTCGCGGCGGCAGGTCCTGGTCGTGCCCGAGATTGATGTACCCAGGACGCCCGAGCGCCGCGAGCCCCAGCCCAATCGTTGCCATGGCTCCGATCGTAGGTGTGCGCGGCAACAAGTGTGAGACGCGCCGCCTCGGGCGACGTTCGGTCGCCTCTTTCGTCTAGCGTTTTGTGGTGTGACCGACTTGACGGTGAGGCGGCGGACGACGGCCCGCGTACTGCCGGTACGCCCGGACGGCAGGGTGTTGCTGCTACACGGCTGGGACCCGCTGAAACCGGACACGACGTACTGGTTCACGATCGGCGGCGGCGTCGAGGAGGGCGAGACGATCGCCGAAGCGGCCTGCCGCGAACTGCGCGAGGAGGTCGGTATCGAGTTGCCGGCCGGCGAGCTCGGCGCGCCGGTGGCGACGAACACGATCGAGTACGAGTACAGCGGCTGCCTGATCGTGCAGCGGCAGACGTTCTTCGCGGTCGCGGTGGACACCGTCGACGTGACGTTCGCGAATCAGGAGGAGCTCGAGCTGCAGACGATCAGCCACCACGGCTGGTGGTACGGCGACGACCTCGAAGCGACCGGCCTGGCCGCGCACGTGACGATCCCCGCGATGCTGCGTCAGGCCACGGACGCGATCACGTTGCGCCGGGCCTCGTAGGTCAGCAGGTCAGCGGGCGCGTGCTTCCTTCAGGACCTTCTTCGGGATCTTCTTGTCAACCTTGTAGTGCACGCGATCGAGCCGTTCGGCGCAGCCAGCCTTGGACAGGCGCAGCAGGACCACCGGGCACTTCTTGCACCTCGGCTTGTCCTTGCAGCACTTCTTCTTCGCCTTCATCGACGGCACCCGGCGAGCCTAGGTGAGGCATGCCTAACCCGTCCAGACGCCGAGCGTCGTTCGTGGTGGACATCACGCGAGTTGTCCGCTGAGCAACGCGCGCGCCTCGACGAGTGAGGGTCCGTACCAGGTCAGGTGCCGGCCGGACACGCACTTCGCGGGTTTGCCGAACGCCTCCGGTCCGTCGTCCGGGGAAAACGCGTACGGCTCGTCCGGGAGTACGACGATGTCGTAGTCGGGTAACGCGTCCGGGTCGAATCGCGGATAGCGTTCACCGGAATCTCTCAGCGCGTTGTCGACATCAAGACGTTCGAGCAGATCTCCGGCGAACGTGTCCCGTCCGAGTGCCATCCATGGTCTACGCCAGATCGGTACGACGGCCCGCCGGCGTATTCCTTCGTACGGCGTGCTCCAGACCTCGCGTGCTTCGTGCAGCCACGGCGGTTCGGTACCGATGATCGCGGACAGCATGCGGCCGAGTGAGTCGAGTGATTCGGGCACCGTCGTCGGTGCGGTCACCCAGACCGCGATTCCACTCGCGCGCAACGTGTCGAGATCGACTACGCGATTCTCTTCCGCGTTGGCGACGACGACGTCCGGTGCGAGTTCGCGGATCCGATCGAGGTCGGGATTCTTGGTACCGCGAACACGGACCACGTCGAGGTCCGCGGGATGCGTGCACCAGTCGGTCGCACCAACGATTTTGTCCGCGTCGGTGACTGCGATCGACTCCGTCAACGAGGGCACGATGCTGACCACCCGGCGCACCTCGCGAGGGAGTTCGACGACGTTGTGCAGGTCGTCGTACACGTGCTTCAGCTCCTCTGTTCGCAGGACGTTGCCGAGGACAACACTCGTCCGATCCGGCACTTTCGGGGGCAAAACCGCCGCGTGTCGCGAAGAAAATATTCCGGGCATCCGGCATGCTCGGGGCGCGGCGGAATCCCTTCTCTACAAGGATTTTCGGCAATTGCGCCTGATCACGCTGCCGGTTCGCCTTAGCCTGGGTGTGTTTCCGGTGCTTTACGTAACGCACAAGTGTTGTCATCATCATGACGACGAGGAATCCACCGTGGTTTTCCTCAGCCGCACCAAGGAGGCAGAGTGCCAGCCAAGAAGGCAGCCGCAGGGAAGGCGACAGCCAAAAAGGCTTCTCCCGCCAAGAAGACTGTCGCGAAGAAGACCGGCGCCGCGAAGACGACGACCGCGCGCAAGGTCAGCGCAGCAAAGAAGACAGCGACGAAGAAGGTGAGTGCGGCCAAGAAGACCGCGGCCACGAAGACGGTGGCGAAGAAGGCCCCAGCGAAGAAGACTGCGGCCAAGAAGACCACCGCCACGAAGGCTGTTGCGAAGAAGGTCCCGGCGAAGAAGACGACCGCCAAGTCGACTGCCAAGAAGACGGTCGCGAAGAAGGCGCCGGCGAAGCGCACCACCGCTGCCAAGAAGACAACGGCTGCTGCGAAGAAGACGACGACGGCCGCGAAGCGGACCACCGCCGCCAAGAAGGCTCCGGCCAAGAAGGCTGCCGTCAAGAAGACGACGGCCCGCAAGACGGCCGCGAAGAAGGCGCCCGCGAAGCGCGTCGCCGCGAAGAAGAGCGCGGTGAAGCGGACCGCTGCCAAGAAGGCACCGGCTCGTAAGGCTCCGGCGCGTAAGGCACCGGCCCGCAAGGCCGCTCGCTGACGGTAGTACACAACTGAGGGGCATCACCGCGGCTGCGGTGGTGCCCCTCAGAACGTTGTCAGTCGTCGTCCCATTTCGGGTCGTTGTCCCAGTTCTCGTTGCGTTCCTGGACCTTTTCCAGCGCGCGGGCGGCTTCCTCCGGCGAGCTGTACGGACCGAGCCGGTCGCCCGACTTCGCGCCCTGGTACGGCTCCACCTTGCCGGTCTTGGTGTTGTAGTACCACTCGTTGCTGTGATCGTCGCTCATCGATGACCACCTCCCGGGATCTTTGTCGCGGCTACCTACAATGATCTCACCATGTCTGTGCTTACCTCTGGCGTCATTTCGCCGCGCCGCGACGTACCTGCTTCCATCCCGCGCCCGGAATACGTGGACAAGCCGGCACCGACGCCGTTCGACGGTTCGTACGTGACGCCGCCGGAGCTGATCGAGAAGATGCGGGTCGCCAGCAAGCTGGCCGCGCAGGCGTTGCAGGCAGTCGGTGCGGCGGCCAAGCCCGGTGTGACGACGGACGAGCTGGACGCGGTCGGCCACCAGTACCTGATCGACCGCGGCGCGTACCCGTCGACGCTCGGCTACCGCGGCTACCCGAAGTCGTTGTGTACGTCGGTCAACGAGGTGATCTGCCACGGCATCCCCGACGACCGGCCGCTCGAGGACGGCGACATCGTCAACGTCGACATCACGGCGTACCTGGACGGGGTGCACGGCGACACCAACGCGACGTTCTTCGTCGGTGACGTCGACGAGGAGAGCCGGTTGCTCGTGGAGCGCACGCAGGAGGCGCTGAACCGCGGTATCAAGGCGGTTCGTCCCGGGCGCCGGGTGAGCATCATCGGGCGGGTGATCGAGTCGTACGCGAAGCGCTTCGGGTACGGCGTGGTGCGCGACTTCACCGGCCACGGGATCTCGACGTCGTTCCACTCCGGCCTGATCATCCCGCACTACGACGACGAACGTTTCGACGACGTGATCGAGCCCGGCATGACGTTCACCATCGAGCCGATGCTGACGCTCGGCACCTACGAATACGACCTCTGGGACGACGGCTGGACCGCCACCACGAAGGACAAGTCCCGCACCGCCCAGTTCGAACACACCCTGGTAGTAACCGACACCGGCGCCGAAGTCCTCACCCTCCCGTAACACCTTCCTGAAGGTCAGCGGTTGGAGGAGGACTGGATGAACGCGCCGAGGTCCGCCGCCTGTTGGATGCGGGACTCTTCGTGGACGTACATCATGTGGCCGGCTGGGTAGTACTTGGTTTGGATGTTGGGGGTCAGTTCGGCGGGGATCTGCAGGCGGGCGAGGGTGTGTTCGGTGGCGAAGTACGGGGTGGCGCCGTCGTAGTGGCCGGAGGCTACGTAGACCTTGAGGTGCGGGTTCATCCGCATCGCGTCCGCGAGTTTCTCCGCGACGGTGACCTGCTGGCCCTCGAACTCCTTGAACGACCAGTTCTTCGCGGCGTCCATGTTCAGGACCTCGTACGGTACGTCGTTCTCGTAGCCGAGCTCGACCCGTACGTAATGGTTCAGCGCCGCCGAATACGGCCCGGTGATCGCGTTCATCGACGGGTCGCGGTCCGGGGTCTCCGAACCGTAGTCGGCGCTCCAGCCGGTGAAGCGCCCGTCGAGCCGGCCGACGGTACGACGCTGCGCGCGGAGCAGTTCACCGAAGAAGCGCATGTGCTCGATCCGCAGATTCACCCGGTCGATGTAGTCCTCGCTCAACCCGGTCAACGCGGCCAGCCGGGTGACCACCTCGGCCCGGTAGTCCGCCGGGATCCTGTTGCCCTGGGCAAGCGCGTTCGGGTACCGCCCGGCCGCGAACCGTTCCGCGTCGGCGAGCAGTTCGGAAAGCTCCCGATCCGGGACCAGCCCGTGGTAGTGCGCGATCGCGGCGTACGTCGGCAGGAACAGCGTGTACGGCAGGTCGTTGCCCGGCGTGAAGTCGAGCGTGCCGAACTCGAGCACCACCGAGATCAGCATCACGCCGTTCAGGTACATCCCGTACCGCTCCTGCAGATGCGCCGCCAGCCCGGCCGCGCGCGTCGTACCGTACGACTCGCCCGCGAGGAACTTCGGCGACATCCACCGCCCGTTCCGCGACGTCCACAGCCGGATCACCTCACCGACCGACTCCAGGTCGCGGGTGAACCCGTGATAGTCCCCCGGCTTCTCCCCTTCGGCGGCCCGGGAGAACCCGGTCGACACCGGGTCGATGAACACGACGTCGCTGTACCGCAGCAGCGTCTCCGCGTTGTCGACCAGCTCGTACGGCGGCGGCGCGAGCGCACCGGCGTCACCCGACACCACGCGGCGCGGCCCGAGCAGCCCGAGGTGCAACCAGATGCTCGACGAACCCGGCCCGCCGTTGAAAGCGAACGTCACCGGCCGATCCGTGGCCTCAGCATCGTCGAGCGTGTACGCCGTCAAAAAGACCTCCGCCTTCGGCTTCAGCCCCTCGAACTTGCCGTCGGTATACACCTCCTCGCGGAGCACGATCCGCCCGGTGGTCGCGGTGTACCGCAACTCCTGCCCGTCGACGGTCATCGTGTGCCGCGTCGCCACCAGATCGTCCGTCGGCTTCGCCGCCTTGGTCTCCGTGGCGTCGGTCTCGCCCTGCTCCTCGTTGGCCATGTCGAGCACCTTAATCCACCGCCGGAAGCACTAGCGTTGGGTTCATGGCGACGATTTTTCATATCGCATTTCCCGACCAGTGGGAGGCGGCGGTCGAGGCTGGTTGTTACCGGTGGTCGACGCGGGGCAAGAGTCTCGACGACGGCGCGACCTTCATCCACGCCTCCCGCCCGGAGCAGGTCGCGATGGTGGCCAACTTCGCGTACGACGACGTCGACGTACCGCTGTGCCTGCTGGTGATCGACACCACCCGGCTGGTGTCCGCGCTCTGCGACGAGGACCTGGACGGGACCGGGATGAGTTTCCCCCACATCTACGGACCGTTGAACCTGGACGCGGTGGTCGACGTACGGCCGTATCACCGCGGACCGGACGGCCTGTGGCCGGAGGTGTCCGAGCAGGCCGTATCCTGAGGGTACGGAACGGGTCGGTCGGGCGATCGCGTCGTCCTGGACAGTTGATGCTGGCCGGGGCGCCGAGGAAAGTCCGGACTCCACAGGGCAGCGTGGTGGGTAACGCCCACCCGGGGTAACCCGCGGGACAGTGCCACAGAGAACAGACCGCCAGCGGCTCCGGTGAACCCCGTGGTTCACAGGAGTGCGGGTGAGGGTGAAACGGTGGTGTAAGAGACCACCAGCTCCGCAGGTGACTGCGGAGGCTAGGTAAACCCCACGTGGAGCAAGGCCAAGAAGGGCGGCGGGCAACCACCGCCCGCGCGAGCGTTCGAGGGCGGCCCGCCCGAGCTCGCGGGTAGGCCGCTGGAGGTGCCCGGCAACGGTCACCGTAGATGGATGATCGCCCACGACAGAATCCGGCTTACACGACCGGCCCGTTCCCCTCACCCGCACCGCACCACACCCGCAGTCGCAGTCGCAGTCGCAGTCGCAGTCGCAGTCGCAGTCGCAGTCGCAGTCGCAGTCGCAGTCGACCAGCTGTGACCCACAAGTCGGTTGCTTTCAAGGACGACTGTCCCGCGGGTCACACCGCGGATGCAGTGTCTTCGCCCCATGGATCGACGGGCGTTTGTGCGGTACCGGTGGCGGGCGTCACTGCATGGCCCCAAACATCGCGCGTAACCGGCGACAACCGTGCGCTCGACACCGGCACGATCTCATCGCCCCAGATGTCATGCGGATTCGGTGGCTCCGAGGTGATCTTTGGGCTGGGCAGCTCGTCATCGCCCCAGGGGTTCATTGGGATGAGTGGCTTGTGGACGATGTTGGCGGTCGGCGGTTCGTAGCTGCTGGGTGGGATAGTGGTCGGGTTCGACCAGGAAGGGCGTGTTACCTGGACGATGCCGTTGAGGATGCGGATCTGCCAGTGGCCGGAGTGCAGATCCTGGTGGTGGCGTTTGCAGAGCAGAGGCTGTCGCACGAATCGCGCGCCTGCGGGGTCTGGCTGGGGTTTCGCGGGAGTATTTGGTGTGGCTGTGAATGTGCGTTGTGGCGACGTGGATCAGTTGATGTTGATGCCGCCTTCGGTGCGGGAGTGGCTGCCTGGGGATCATCTGGCGTTCTTCGTGCTGGACACGGTGGCCGAGCTGGATCTGGCGGAGTTCTTCGCGGCGTATCGGGCTGACGGGCGGGGTGGTTCGGTCTACGACCCGGCGATGATGCTTGCTGTGTTGCTGTACGCGTATTGCACTGGTGAGCGGTCTTCGCGCCGGGTCGAGCGGCGTCTGGTCGAGGACGTCGCCTATCGGGTGGTGGCGGCGAACCAGCAGCCCGATCACGCGACGATCGCGCGGTTTCGGGCGCGTCATCAAGAAGCGATTGCCGGGTTGTTCGGGCAGGTCCTTGGTTTGTGTGTGAAGGCCGGTCTGGTTGATGCCGGCGTGGTCGCGATCGACGGCACCAAGATCGCCGCGAATGCATCGTTTTTCGCCAACCGCGAAGGCAAAGCCCTGGCCAAGGAACTCACTGCGATGGCCGAGCACAGCCAGGCCGGCCAGATGGATCCTGGCGATCTGGTCGATGCGGCGCGTGAGGTCGCCAAGGCGGTCTTGGCCGAGGCTGCCGCGGTCGATGAGGCCGAGGACGCTGAGCATGGCGATGCCCGCGGCGACGAGCTTCCCGTCGAGTGGGCGGGAGGCCGGGATCGTCGGGCCCGGATCCGTGCCGCGCTCGATGAGCTGGAGTCGCAGAAGTCGCGCGACTACGAGTCCCGGATGGCTGAGCGCGCGAAGAAGGAGGCCGGGCTGGGACGAAAGCTGACCGGCCCCAAACCCAAGGAAGACGCCGCTCGGCGCTCGAAGCCGCGGCGGGCCAACACCACCGATCCGCACTCGCGGATCATTGCTCAGGCGTCGAAGGGTGTCATGCAGGGCTACAACGCCCAAACAGCTGCCACGACTGCTCAGATCGTGGTCGCGGCCGAGGTCACCGCAACCACCAACGATCAACCCCACTTCGTGCCGATGGCCACCGCGGTGAGCGAGAACCTGACCGACGCCGGACACAACGACGGGGTCGGGGCGTTCGTGGCCGATGCCGGTTACTGGACGGCTGCGAACGGCACCACCGGTGTTGGTGCCGAGGTGCTCATCGCGACGAAGAAACCCTCATGGCGCAAGGCAGACAAGCCCGACGACGACAAGCTCGCGGTCCTGGCCAAGGTCAACCGTGGCGAGTTGTCACAACGCAAGGCCGGCGAGATCCTCGGTGTCTCCTACACCTGGGTGCGGGACATGACCAAGCGGTACTTCGGAAACGACGGGCAACGCATCACCCGAAGCGCCGAACCCGAACCCGCCGAATGGATCCCGGTCATCGAACAAGTCGCCCGCGGGGAGATGTCCAAACGCGCCGCCCGCGACGAGCTCACCGTCTCCGACACCCGCATCAACGCAATGCTTGCCCACGTCCGCGGCGAAGCCACCGATCCAACGGTCGCCCGCAAAACGATGGACACCAAACTCGCCGACCCCGGCAACGCCGAACTCTACAAGCAACGGGCCTCGAGCATCGAACCCGTGTTCGGCAACATCAAGCACAACCTCCGATTCCGGCGCTTCGCCCGCCGCAGCCTTCCGGCCGTGCACAGCGAATGGCGCCTCATCTGCACCGTCCACAACCTCCTCAAACTCCAACAAGCCACCCCCGCCTGACCGGCAGGGGCAGCACCCCCGGACCGCCGAACACACGACCAACCCCCGGCCCCGAGGATTCGCGCGACAGCCTCAGCAAAGCCAGGTTGGTGATGGCGGTGGGGCCGCCGTCGGCCCAGTGGATGATGTGGTGGGCTTCCGTCTGGTTGGGCGGGGCTCCGCAGACTACGCAGCCTTTGTCGCGGGCGTTCAGGGCGCGGCGCATCGCGCGGGTGACGAGGCGTTGGCTGGTACCGACGTCGAGGGGTTGTGACTTCGAGCCGAGAATGATGGGTAGTACGGCGGCGTCGCAGGCGAGGCGGCGTACGGTCGCGGCGGACAGGTTGTCGCCGAAGATCAGCGTGCCAGTAGCGTTGGGGGTCGCGGCGACGAGATCGTCGTAGTTGATGGTGATGCTGATGTGGGGCTTCTGACCATGACCGGGTACGACGTCCTGGCCGCCGCATCCACGACTGTCGATACCCGCGTCGGCGTCCGAGCCGGTGAGCGCATGATCGAAGGCTCGGCGATTGGTGCGGGGCGTTTCCGGGTCGGGCGAGGACGTCGGTTCCCCGTTGTCGCCGAGTGCCGCTGAGCCTGCACCTGCACGAGCGGGGCGCGATGCGGCGAATCCGGGCAGAGGGTTGTCCGAAGTACTGCAGTTTATGGCGTCGGCAGGACCGCGCTTGGCGTGCTGTCCGGACGGCGGCCGCCCCGATCGACCGGCGCCGTCGAGACCGGTGGTGTTGAGGATGGTGGTGAGGGCGTCGGCTTGGCGTTTGGTCAGGGGGCGGGGGTCGGGTTCGGCGTCGGTGGTTCGGTGGGGGCGGGCATGGGTGTGTATGAGGGTGCGGAAGAGTTCGGCGTTCTCGTTCGCGAGGTAGCCGGTGAAGGTGACGCCGCGGTCGGCGGGTTTCAGCGTGAGGGATTCGCGGGTGTAGGCCTCCTTCTCGTCCGGCTCGGGGCCGTCGGGATCGAGGAGGTCGCGAATCCGGCGACCGGCGCGGCGGAGTTCTTGCGGGGTGTGAGTCGCGGCCAGGCCGATCAGCTCCCGCTCGGCGACCTCCAGGTTGTCCAACGGGACGGTGGATGGGACCTGGTCCAGTACGGCGACAATCGCCGCGGCCTGCGCCGGGCTCACCTGCCACCCGCACCCCACGCCACCCTCGGCACCCGCGGTGCCGGACGTAACAGCGTCGGGCATCCCGCTGTCCGGCGCCTTCGAGTCCGACGTGCCGGCGTCGCACGTGCCAGCGTGGCACGTGCTGGGGTCCGACGTACCGGAGTCCGACGTGCTGGTGTCGCAGTCGGTGGCGGGGGTGGCGTAGGTGGGGTTTTGGAAGGGGGTGGTGGGGTTTGGTAGGGCGGCGCTGGTGGCGGTGTAGGCGGCTACTCTGTTGGCGAGGCGGACGTCGCGGCGGGTGTCCTTGAGGTCTTGGCGGTATCGGGTCGAGAGCAGTCGAGCGGTGTCGCCGGCGCCTAGCTCCTTCGCGTAGCCGGAGGCGTCCAGGCTCGCTGTCAGCTGCCACCTCAGCGTCTTCAAGCGCGCTTCCTCGGCGACGACCGCGTCGAGAGCCGACAGCTTCTCACTGTCGCTCATCGACCAGACGGGTCGTGCACCCAGGATCTCCATGCCCATAACTCTAGACACGCCCTCCGACAGTTTCCAACGCCAGAACCCCTTGTTTTCAAGGAGATCAGCACCGATCGGTTGTCCACAGGCGGCATCGTTGTCCACAGCCGGCTAGATAGTTGCCCTCCGCCACCATTGCGAAACCCCATAATTACGTGGCGATCCCGGGCAGTGCAGTCGTACCGTTGGGACAGAAGACAAGCCCAGGCGGGCCGGAGCTGGTCGGTTACCACTCTTGATGGGAATGTTGCGGGTTCGAGTCCCGCCATCGGTTCGCCGATGTAGCTCAACTGGCTAGAGCATCTTCCGGTCGGCGTACCACGTCCGCCTGGGCTTGTCTTCGTCATGCCCGAAATCGATGGGGGAGAAAGGACATGTCCACAGACCCGCTGGCTCAGATCAGCACCCGGCAGACCCGCCAGGGCGAGCAGGCCGACCCGCGGCAGCAGCTGAACCGTGCCGGTGGGTACGCGTTCGGACAGGACGACTTCGCGCGCCTGCACCGGTTCCTGACCCTCGGCACCACCGGCGGAACGTACTACACGTCCGCGCGTGAGCTGTCCCAGGAGAACGCTGCCCTGGTGATCGACCTCGCGCGCACGCAGGCCACCGCGGTGGTGGCGGCGGTGCTGGACATCTCCCTCTCCGGTCGTGTGCCGAAGCAGAACCAGGCCCTGTTCGCGCTCGCGGCCGCCGCGAAGCTCGGTGACGAGGAAGGGCGTCGCGCCGCGCTGGCCGCCGTACCGCTCGTTGCGCGCACCGGCACGCACCTGTTCACGTTCGCCGGCTACCTCGAGCAGTTCGGTGGCTGGGGTCGCGGTACGCGTCGCGCGATCGGCAACTGGTACGTCGAACCCGCCGTCGACGCGCTCGCGTACCAGGTGCTCAAGTACCGCCGGCGCAACGGTTGGTCGCACGCGGACCTGCTCCGCCTGGCGCACCCGAAGACGACAGAGCCGGTACGGCGTGAGCTCTTCGACTGGATCCACGGCCGCCCGGACGACCTGTCCGCGCTCCCGCTGATCGCCGCGTTCGAGCGGATCCAGGCCGCGACCGACGTGACCGAGGCTGCCGACGTGATCGCGCTCAACCGGGCCCTGTCCTGGGAGATGATCCCCGACCGGTTCCTGAACGAGCCGCAGATCTGGGAAGCCCTGCTCGCGAACGGTCTCCCGCAGACCGCGCTGCTGCGACAGCTCCCCCGCCTGACCCGGCTGGGGCTGCTCGAGCCGCTCGGATCGTGGGCGCGGATCGTCGCCGACCAGCTCACCGATCGCGCCCGACTGCGGAAGGCGCGGGTGCATCCGGTCGACGTACTCGTTGCCCAGCGCACCTATTCGGCCGGTCACGGTACGCGTGGCGTCCGGACCTGGTCGCCGTCGCGGCCGATCGTGGATGCGCTCGACGCCGCGTTCTACCAGGCGTACGACGCGGTCGAGCCGACCGGGAAGCGGACGCTGCTCGCGCTCGACGTGTCCGGGTCGATGGGCTCGCCGGTGTCGGGTCTGCCGATCACGTGCCGCGAAGCTTCGACGGCGCTCGCGCTGGTCACGGCCGCAACCGAGTCGTCGTACGAGATCGTTGGTTTCACCAGCAAGCGGATGTTCCGCGACACCGAGCTCACGCGGCTCTCGATCAGTCCACGGCAGCGGCTGGACGACGCGATCCGCACGGTGTCGGAGCTGCCTTTCGGGGCGACCGACTGCGCACTGCCGATGCTGTACGCGATCCGGCGGAAGCTCGCGATCGACACGTTCGTCATCTACACCGACAACGAGACGTGGTACGGCGACATCCATCCGCACCAGGCACTACGGCAGTACCGGCAGACGTCGGGGATCGACGCCCGGCTGGTCGTGGTCGCGATGACCGCGAGCGGGCGGACGATCGCGGACCCGTCCGATCCGGGGATGCTGGACGTGTCGGGCTTCGACAGCGCCGTACCTGGCCTGATCAGCGACTTCTCGCGCTGAACAGGCGGACCGCGGCGGGCGCGCCACCCAGCGCGCCCGCCCGCCCCTCACCCGAGGCCCGTCGCGGACAGCGCCACGGGCGAGGACTGGGAAGATCAGTGGCAGTGTTCGTCGTGTGACGGAGGGACTGCCCGGCCGGCTGGCTTTTCCCAGGGTTCTTGCCGGCCGAGGGCGGTCAGGTCGAGGGCGTTGGTGGAGAACGTCATCGCGTCGGGGCCGCGGCCGTACATCGAGTAGGTGTGGTAGACCTGCTCGTCGACGCGGAGGAAGCAGCTCAGGCCGTGGAGGTCGAAGGGCTGCTCCTGCTGGATGAAGTCGGCGTTCGGCCGCTTGTCCCACTCCGCCTTCGAGCGGTAGTTGTACTCGAACGGTACGACGGACTCGTCCAGCGTCACGTGGTAGTCGTAGTTGAAGTCCGTCCCGGCCGACGAGTACCACGGGTGCTGCCAGCCCCGCTCGGCCTTGTAGGCGGCGAGCTTCTCGTACGGGCCACGCGAGATCAGCACGAACGTCGTGTCGGTCTCGTCCAGCCCGCGCCGCGACCCGATGTCGTCGACGAACCAGGTGCAGTTCGGGCAGGCCGCGTCCCACTCCGGCGGGTACATGATGTGGTAGACGACCAACTGGTGCCGCCCCTCGAACAGGTCGGCCAGCTTCACCGGCCCGTCCGCGCCGGTGAACACGTACGGCTTGTCCACGAGCACCATCGGCAACTCCCGCCGCCGCGTGTTCAACGCGTCCCGCTGCTTCGTGAACTCCTTCTCCGCCGCGAGCAACTCGAACCGCGCCGCCCGCCACTCGTCCCGCGAAACAACCTCCGGCAAACTCATCCCGAACCTCCTTCGAACCCGACAGTTGTACCCGGGACGTCGGAGCCGCCGGTCTCAGTTCGACATCGACCGCTGGAGTTTCTGCATCGGACGGCCCAGCAGGGGTGAGAAGCTTGGGGTATGCGGAGGCGGGTGCGTACTGGGGTCGTGATCCTGCTGCTGATCGTGTTGCTGGCCGGGGCCGGGTACGTCGGCTCGGTGCTCGTGCAGCGGTCGGAGCCGGTGGCGCTTCCGGAGACGACCGGTGGGTTCCAGGTCGGGCGGCGTACGTTCGAGTGGACCGACGCGCCGCGCCGCGATCCGTACGCGAACGGTCCGCGCCGGCTCGCCGTCTGGCTCTGGTATCCGGTGGCGAAAACGACCACCGGCCAGCACGTCCAGTACACACCGGGCGACTGGAACGGCCTGCACCTCAAGGCCCCGATCTCGATCTTCCAAGGTCCGTTCGACACACTGCAGGACCGCGCCCTCGACCGGGTCGCGATCGCGCCGGGCAAGTTCCCGGTCGTCGTACTGATGCCGGGGATGGGCCTGTCCGCGCCGATGTACGCCGCTCTCGCCGAGGACCTGGCCAGCCACGGATACCTGGTCGCCGGTGTCACGCCGACGTACAGTGCGAACCTCACCGTGCTCGGCGGTCAGGTCGTGACCAGCAAACCCGAGGCGAACCCGTCGAACCTCGGCGACAGCAGCGAGAGCTCGCAGCAGGTCGGCGATCACCTCGTCGGTGTCTGGGCCGCCGACGCCCGGTTCGCCGCCGGTATGGTCGCCAAGGTGCTCCCGAACTCGGTGGAGCCCGCGGTCGGTGCGGCGTACGTCGGCCACTCGTTCGGCGGCGCCGCGTCGCTGGAGGCCTGCCGGCTCGACGCACGGTGCGCGGGGGCCGTCGACCTGGACGGCAGCCAGTTCGGCGACGTGGTGAAGAAGGGCGTGACGGCGCCGATCATGCTGCTCGGCGCCGACGACTCCTGTATCACCGGCGTCTGCGGCCCGGACGCCAAGAACGACACCGACCGCGACCGCGCCATCTCGTTGCTCAAGGCAAGCACCGGTACGTCGTGGTGCGCCACGATCCCCGGCACCCGGCACTTCAACTTCACCGACTACGGCGTGTACTACCTCGCCTACCCGCTCCGGAAGTTCCTGCCGCTCGGCAGCGTCGACCCGCGGCACGCCCTGACCGTCACCAGCGGCTACCTGAACACCTTCCTCTCGCACGCGATCTACAAGACCGCGGCCCCCGGCGCGCCGCTCTGCAAACGCTAGAGGTCGAGCTCGTACGTCTGCCCCGTCAACCGGTCGCCCCACAGTTCGTGTACTTCGGAACCGGTCAGCCGGAAGCCCCGGGACAGGTAGATGTGCCGCGCGGCGACGAGCGGATCGTTCGTCCACAGCACCATCCGCTTGTACCCGGCCGACCGCGCGAACTCCAGACACGTGTCGACCAACTCGGCGCCGAGCTTCAATCCGCGCGCCGCCGGCGTGACGAGCAGCAGCCGTAGCTGCGCGGTCGTCTCGTCCGGACCGCGTACGCAGAAGATGCTCCCGGCCCGTTCCCCGTCGACCTCGGCGATCCACGCGCATTCGCGTTCGTCGTCGTGGTCGGTCGCGTACTGCGCCACGATCTGCGCGATCAACGTTTCGTACTGCGCGGCCCAGCCGTACTCCTGCGCATAGATCTCCGCGTGCGACTGGACCACCCAGCCGAGATCCCCAGGCTTCCCCAGCTTCCTGATCAGTTTCGTCATCAACCCTACCCGATCTACTGACACGAGTGTTTCAGTAAGCAATACTAGACCCGTGCCGACCACAAAGGAAGCTCCGTCAGCGCGGCAGCAAGAACTGCTGGAGCGCGCCTACTCCTATTCGCTCACCCACGGGCTGGCCGACCTGTCGCTGCGCCCGCTGGCGAGCGCGATCGGCTCCAGCCCGCGGGTGCTGCTGTTCCTGTTCGGCAGCAAGGACGGCCTGATCCGGGCACTGCTCGCCCGCGGCCGCGCCGACCAGCTCGAACTCCTCCGCCAGACCGAGCAGCGGTACGACGCCCCGCCCGGCCTGACCGTGATCGCCCGCGAACTGTGGACCTGGCTGGCCGCACCGGAGCGCCGGCCGCTGATGACGTTCTGGGTCGAGGCGTACGGCCGTTCGCTGGTCGCGCCGGAAGGACCGTGGGCGGACTTCGCCCGGTCGACGGTCGACGACTGGCTCGAACTGCTGGCGGCGAGCGAGCCTGGGCAGACCGCCGCCCGGCGTACCGCCGTACTCGCGATCCTCCGTGGCGCGCTGATCGACCTACTCGCGACGGGCGACCTGGAGAGGACGACCGCCGCGGTCGAGGACTACCTAGCCGGCATGCACTAGTTCGAAGGCGACGGTGCGCTTGGCGATGTCGGCCTCGACGAGTTTGACGCGGACCTGGCGGCCGAGCGGCAGCGCCGTACCGGTGACGCGGCCTTCGATCGCGAGCTTGGTGAGCGCGACGATGCCGCGGTTGTTCTCCTTCTGGTCGACGTCGGTGATGACGCCGTCGAAGACGTCGCCGACCTGGTCCGCGACCAGGCCTGCCTCGACCATGCTGACGATCGACCGCTCGTACGCGTGCGCGCGTCGGTCCGCCTCGTCCATGATCTTCGGGATCTCGTCCATCGACTCGCGGACCCAGGCCGGTACCTCGACGCCGGCGGACAGCGCGATACAGATCTCCCCCGCCCAGCGGTCCACCAGCCGCCGCAGCGGCGCGGTGACGTGCGCGTACTCCGCCTTCATCGCGGCGTGCTGCGGCTTGTCCGGGACCGTGCCGTTGAAGGCGGTGTAGCCGGCGCCGCGGAACAGCACCGTGCAGGCCGCGAGCATCGCCGCGTGCGCGGGCACCTTCGGGTCGAGCCCGTGGATGAACTCGGCGTACGACAGGTCGGCCGGCCAGTCGATCCGCAGTGCCTTCGCGGTGTTGCCGAGCTTGCGGCGCAGGTCGTCGTGTGACTCGGGCAGCGTGCGCAGGATGCCGATCTTTCCCTTCATCATCAGCTGCGCGGCGGCCATCCCGGTGAGCAGCGAGATCTGTGCGTTCCAGCCCTCGACCGGCAGCGGTGCGCGGAACTCGAGGCCCCAGCCGCCGTCGGAGGTGACGACCTCCTGGTCCGGGATCGGCAGGTTCACGCCGCCGCGGTCGAGTTCGCGCTGCTCTCGGAGCTGCCCGACTTCGCGCAGCAGCTGCAGCGAGGCGGACGCCGTACCCGCGTCGAGGTCCTTCTGTACGCCGGCGTAATTCAGCTTTGCGCGCGACTTGACCAATGCTCGTTGGCAGGTGACGCCGGTGATCTCGCCGGTCGCGTCGAGCGTCACCGTCCACAGCAGCGCGGGACGGACCTGGTCGGGCAGCAGCGAGGCGGCTCCCTCGGACAGCTCCGGCGGGTGCAGCGGGGTGCGCTTGTCCGGCGCGTACAACGTTTCGCCGCGGCGTCGCGCCTCGGTGTCGATCGGGTCGCCGTACTGCACGTACGCCGCTACGTCGGCGATCGCGTAGTACACCGTGAAGCCTTCGCTGTTACCGCTACTGCTCCGCTCGATGTGCAGCGCCTGGTCGAGGTCCATCGAGTCGGGTGGATCGATCGTCACGAACTCGATGTCGGTCCGATCCAGCTCCGGCAGCCGCGCATTCTGGGCAGCCTGCACCGCCGCGGCGGTCACCTCGGCCGGAAACTCCGCGGGCACCTCCTGCTCCCGGCGGATGTCCTGCAACGACGCCCGGAAAACCTCCGGCACATCCTCAGCGAAACGAACCCTCTGCAGCGGCATGGGGTCAGACTAGGGCCTAGAGCGGCGGTTCAACATTGAAGGACCGCAAGGAGGCCAGGCCGTCGGCGTACCAGTGGGCTTCGGTGATGGTGGCCGGGCGGAGTTCCATCCGGAAGATGGCGGACATGGGGGCCTGGAGCACCGATCGGACCATCAGTTTGATCGGGGTGACATGGGTGACCACGACGATCGTCTTGCCTGGGTAGCGCGCGAGCAGCCCGTCGCGTGCCAACCGGGCCCGCCGCGCGCACGCGTCGAACGACTCGCCGCCGGGCGGCGCCACCGTCGTCGACTCCAGCCAGGCGTTCAGCGCGTCCGGCCACTTCTCCTGCACCTCGCCGAACGTGTGCCCGTCCCAGTCCCCGAACGAGCACTCCACCCAGCCGTCGTCCACGACCGCACTCAGCCCGAGCCGCTCGGCAACCACGGACGCCGTCTCGCGCGTCCGCCGCATCGGCGACGTCACCACCGCGTCGACCCCACCGATCCGAGCGAGGTACTCGGCTGCCGCAACCGCCTGGAGGCGGCCGGTCTCACTCAGCGCCGGGTCGTCCCCGCCCGAACCGGAGAACCGCTTCTCGACGGTGTGCGGAGTCTCGCCGTGCCGCAGGAAGATCAACTGCGTCGGCGGCTCCGCCTGCGCACCCCAACCACGCATCGCCTTCTGCTGATCCGTCGGCTGCGCGACCGGCTGCACCGCGGGCACCTGCGCATCGGCCGGCTGCATCGGGATCGGTACGCCGTCGAGCGCGTTGTTCGCGAGGGCGTCCGCCGCGGCGTTCTGCGCGCGCGGCACCCACGTCCACTCGGTCCCGAACGGCGCCAGGCCCTGCGCCTTGATCGCCAGCGGCTGCAGGTCCGGGTGCTTGATCTTCCAGCGGCCGGCCATCTGCTCGATGACCAGCTTGGAGTCCATCCGTACTTCGATCGACGCGTCCGGCGCGTACTCCGCGGCGAGCTCCAGGCCCGCGATCAGCCCGGAGTACTCCGCGACGTTGTTGGTCGCGATCCCGATCGTCTTGCCCTGCTGGACGATGACCTTGCCGGACACCGGGTCCCGGACGAGCGCACCGTACGACGCCGGGCCCGGGTTCCCCCGCGATCCACCGTCAGCCTCGACGATGACGTGCGAGTAACTCATACCGCGCTGTCCGCCGTCCGGACGAGGATGCGGCCGCACTCCTCGCACCGCAGTACGGCATCGGGGGCGGCGGCCTTGATCGCGTTCAGATCGGACGGTGCGAGCTCCATCCGGCAGCCCATACAGCGCTTGCCGACCAGCGGCGCGGCGCCGATGCCACCGTTGTGCTCACGTAGTCGCTGGTACTGCGTGATCAGGCCCTCGGGCAGCTCGGCCGCGACCGCGGCGCGCTTGTCGGCGAGCCCGGCGCGCTGCTCGTCCAGCTCCTTGACCGCTGCGTCGCGGGACGTCTCCAGCTCGGCCTGCCGGCCGGCGAACGCCTCGGCGCGCGAGCGAAGCTCGGCCTGCACGACCTCGGCGGCCTCGAGCTTCTCCATCACCTCGAGCTCGGCGTCCTCCAGGTCGGAGATCCGCCGCTCCAGCGAGCCGATCTCGTGCTGCAGGTTCTCCAGGTCGCGCGGCGAGGTGACCTGACCGGAGTCGAGCCGCTGCTGGTTGCGGGCCCGGCGCTGCCGGACCTGCTCGACATCGGTGTCGGCCTTCTTTTGTTCACGCTGCAGGTCGCTGACCTCGGTGTCGGCGGTGACGAGCTCGCGGTCGACCACGGACTTCTCGGCGGCCAGTTCCTTGAGCGCCTGGTGCTCCGGCAGCGACGCGCGCTTGTGCGCGACCTGATCGAGCTGCAGGTCGAGATCCTGCAGGTCCAGCAGCCGGCGTTGGACGGCGGGCTCGGCGTTCAGAGTCGGCTCCTTCACTCAGGTTCACTCAGATCCGCAGCGTCCAGGCGTCCGTGCAGAGGGTTGAGATGTGAGTGTCCACGGTACTGCCTCGGGCCGCGAGACCTTCGAGCAGGAGGCGCTCGGCGTCCACGAGCCACGGCCACTCGCTGGCCCAGTGCGCGACGTCGACGAGCGCGGGTTCGCCGTACGCCTGCGCCTCGGTCGCGGGGTGGTGCCGCAGGTCGGCGGTCAGGTACGCGTCGACACCGGCGGCACGAACCCGGGCGAACTCGGAATCGCCCGCTCCGCCGACCACCGCGACGGTCCCGATCATCCGGTCCGGGTCGCCGGCGACCCGCACACCGTGCTCGGTCCGCGGCAGGCTCTGCGCGACCAGCCGCGCGAACTCGGCCAGCGGCAACGGCTCCTCGAGTACGCCGACCCGCCCGCCGCCCCGCTCACTCGGCAACGCCGCCAGTTCGTAGATGTCGTACGCCGGTTCCTCGTACGAATGGGCCGCGACCAGCGCCTCGACGACCGCGCGCCGCCTGCTCCGCGGCAGGATCATCTCGATCCGGTTCTCCGCTACGACCTCGACGTCGCCGACCGTCCCGATCGTCGGGTTCGCGCCGGCCAGCGGGCGGAACGTACCCTCGCCGGTCCCGCTCCACGCCGCCCGTTCGTAGTCGCCGATCCGGCCGGCGCCGGCCTTCGCGAGCGCGTCGAGCATCGCTTGCGTCTCGGCGACCGGTACGAACACGACGACCTTGTCCATCGGCTCGGCCGGCATCGCCTTCAACGGCCGCGTGTCCCGCAGCCCGATCGCCGCGGCGAGGGCGTCGCTCACACCTGGGTTCGCGTTGTCGGCGTTCGTGTGACAGACATGTAAAGCGACACCTGCGCGAATCAGGTCCGTGATCACGCGACCCTTGGGCGTCGTCGCGGCGACGCTGTTCACGCCGCGGAGCAACAGCGGGTGGTGCGTGACGAGCAGGTCGAAGCCGCCGTCGATCGCCTCGTCCACCACGGGCCGCATCGGATCGACGGCGAACAGCACCCGCCGTACCTCTTGGTCGGGGTCACCGGTGACCAGACCGACTGCGTCCCAGTCCTCCGCCCAGGCCGGATCGTAGAGCCGATCGAGTACTGCAAGCACGTCCGCTAGCGTCGTCACGCGCTTATCCTGACATTCCCCTGTGATCGCATGGATCGTGACGGGGGCAACCGCCCGGTGCCCCCGCCACGACCATGTCCGCCGGTACCGGTGATCGCGTGCCGGTGCGGCCGCCCCGCCGCAGCCGGCACAACACCCGCACCGGCGGGTACGCCCCGGTCACACAGGGGGAGGACCGTCTCGGGACGGCCGACCGGGGCGCGTTCTGGGGTCCCTAGATCAACCAGGCCGTGGTGTCGCTCGGGAGTTTGTCGCCTTCCAGAGGGCCGCTGGACAGGACGACCGCGGCGTCGGGCAGCTCGATCGGGGCCGCGCCGAAGTTCGTCACGGACTGCCAGCCGCCGGACCGGACGAAGTGCAGGACGTCGTCGGTGCCGTCGATCCAGATCAGCTCGCTGCCGGTGCGGAGCCCACGCCGTACCGCGAGGGCCTTGCGGTACAGGCTGAGCGTCGAGTCGGCGTCGTCCTGCTGCGCCTCGACGGAGTACGCCCCGAACCACTTCGGCTGCAGCAGGTGCGAGCCGCCGGTGCCGAAGCCGAACGACAGACCGGTGATCGTCCACGGGATCGGCACCCGGCAGCCGTCACGGCCCTTCTCGGCACCCTTGGACCGGAAGTACGCCGGGTCCTGCAGATTCGCGGCCGGCAGTTCCCCGACCTCCTGCAGACCGAGCTCCTCACCCTGGTACAGGTACGCCGAGCCGGGCAGCGCGAGCATCAACAGCGTCGCGGCGCGGGCCCGGCGCAGGCCGAGCGCGACGTCGACGGTCGGCTCGGTGCCGTTGCTGAGCAGCCAGTCCTTGCCGTCCTGCCAGCCGCCCTTCGGGTTCTTCGGCAGGCCGTACCGGGTGGCGTGCCGGACCACGTCGTGGTTCGAGAACACCCAGGTCGACGACGACCCGTTCTGCTCGGCGAAGGCGAGGTTCTCCTCGATCACCTTGCGGAACTTCTCGTACTCGAAGTCGGCCTGCAGCAGGTCGAAGTTGAACGCCTGGCCGAGCCCGTCGGCACTCGCGTACCGGTGCCGGCGGGCGGCGGGTACGAACGCCTCGGCGACCGCGGACCGCGGCGGGTCGTAGGTGTTCAGCAGCTTGCGCCAGTCCTTGTAGATCTCGTGCACGCCGTCCTGGTCCCACAACGGGTGCTTGCCGTACGACTCGGACTGCCGGGGCAGCGTGGCCTTCGACGGGAACGGCTCGGACAAATCCTTCACCAGCGCGTGCGCGACGTCGACGCGGAAGCCGTCCACACCCCGGTCCGACCAGAACTTCAGCGTCTCCAGGAAGTCCGCGCGGACCTCGGGGTGCTCCCAGTTCAGGTCGGGCTGCTCGGCCGCGAACATGTGCAGGTACCACTGGCCGTCGTCGGTCTGCGCCCACGCGGACCCGCCGAACACCGAGTCCCAGTCCGACGGCGGCTGGTCGGGAGCGCCGTCGGGACCGTCGCGGAAGATGTACCGGTCCCGGGCCGGGTGGCCCTTGGCCGCCTCCAGCGCCTCGACGAACCACTCGTGCCGGTCGGAGGTGTGGTTCGGGACGATGTCGACGATCAGCTTGATGCCCTCGGCGTGCAGCGCTTCGACCAACTGGTCGAAGTCGGCCAGGGTGCCGAGCCGCGGGTCGACGTTGCGGTAGTCGTCGACGTCGTACCCGCCGTCGGCCAGCGCGGACGGGTAGAACGGGCTGAGCCAGACCGCGTCGATCCCCAGCGACACCAGGTACGGGACGCGGCTGATGATGCCCGGCAGGTCACCGACGCCGTCGCCGTTGGAGTCGGCGAAGCTGCGCGGATAGATCTGGTAGACGACGGCCTGCCGCCACCAGTCGGGGTCGGTCGTCTGCGGACTCGTCACGATTGCCTCACTCGGAATCTGCCGGTAACCCGGGGTTTATATATAGGCTCTAAATTTAGAATCTGCATGTATTCTGCGGTGGAACAACGAACAGGTCAAGGGGCTTTCATGGCGAAACCACCGGCTACCCCGCCAACGGCGACGCCGACGATGCTGCGCCGGGTGAACGCGGGCAAGGTTCTCGGCGTGCTGACCCGCGCCCGGGTGATGACCGGCACCGGCCTGATCGAGGCCACCGGTCTCACCCGCGCTACGGTGCACGCGGTCTGCAACGACCTGATCTCGATGGGCTGGGTGGTCGAGCTCGACCCGGGACGGACCTCGGTCGGGCGGCCGTCGCGGCGGTTCGAGTTCAACAGCCACGCCGGGTACGTGCTCGGTATCGACATCGGCGCGGCGCGGACGACCGTGCTGGTCTCGGACCTGCGCGGCGACACCGTCGCCAAGGTCGGACGGTCGGTGGCCGGCGTGAAGACGCCCGGCGAGCGGACCGAGCTCGTGCACGAGACCGTCGTCGAGGCGCTGGCGTCAGCGGGGGTGTCGGACGCCCAGGTGCTAGCGGCCGGGGTCGGCGTCGCGGCGCCGGTCGACCGGGAAGGCAACCTGCTCGTCGACGACGAGTTCTGGCGCCGCTTCGACAGCGGCCTGTCCTCGCGGCTCACCGAACTGCACGGCTGGCCGGTGCTGCTCGAGAACGACGCGAACCTGGCGACGCTCGGCGAGCACTGGCGTGGCGAGGCGCGCAACGTCGACGACCTGGTCGTGCTGCTCGCCGGTGAACGGTTCGGTTCGGGGTTGATGGACTCCGGCCGGCTGCTGCACGGCAGCCGCGGCGGGGCCGGAGAAATGGTGTTCCTGAAGCTCATCGAGGGCGTTGGCAACACCCACGGTATTGCCCGGATCGCGCGCGAGAAGGGCGCGGCGGCGGTCGCGGACGACGCCGTGGAGACGTCACTGCGGGAGCTGGCGACCGACGGCGAGGTGACCGCCGAGCAGGTCTTCCGGGCCGCGGCCGACGGCGACAAGGTTGCCCAGAGCATCCTTCACGACATCGCCGACCGGACCGCCCGGGTGATCGCCACGCTCGGCACCGTGTTCAACCCCGAACTGGTCGTGATCGGCGGTGCCGTCGCGCAGGCGGCCGCCGCCCTGCTCCCCGACCTGGAGGAACAACTCCCCCGCTACACCAGCACACCGCTCCGCGTCGCCGTCTCCTCGCTGGGCGACGCGATCGTCTCGGTCGGCGCCGTCCGGCACGCGCTGAACTACGTCGAACTGCACGCCCTGGACCTGGAACTCAGCTGCCGCCCGTGAGGCGCGCGACGCCCTACCGCGTCAGCTCGCGCGCGATCGCCTCGAGGACGACGACATTGCGCCCCGAGGTGGTGGCGGATGCGACGCCCACGGGGACCAGCGCCTGGTCCTCGGGGATGCCGGTGCAGAGCACGAAGACGTTGTCCGGGTGACGTTCGACCAGGTGGTTCAGCGCCGCGCGCATCCACGGCGTACGGCCTGCGTCCTGTACGGCGATCACCAGCGGTCGGCCCTGCGCCGCCTTCGCAGCCTGGGCGATCGCGTCGTCCTGCGGCTCGCCGTTGTCGGTGAGGTGGTGTTCGCCGCGCAGTACGACACCCTCGGCCTGGGGCGCGACCCGCGTGAAGATCTCCGGAAGCCCTGAGAAATAAGGGTTCCACGCCGGGTGCAGTCCCTGCGTCAGATCCACGACGTACGGCGCGAGGCCGAGCGCGGGGAACGTCTGCCTGGCCACCACCCGCGCAGCGACCTCGCGGATCGGTGCACCGTCGAGACCCGGCTGCCGGGTGCGCTGCCCGAGCGAGTCGGCGAGCGTACGGACGCGGGCCGCGGCGTCGGCGACCCGCTCGGCCGGGAGGGTTCCGTTCCGGACGGCGTCGACCACTCGGGCGGTCAGCACCTGCGGGTCCGCCGTACCGACCGCGATCATGGCGAGGTCCGCGCCGGCGCCGATCGACGCGACCGCGGCGTCCTCGATCGAGCGGCCCTTGGTGATCGCCTGCATTTCCAGCGCGTCGGTCGTGATGACGCCGGTGAAGCCCAGCTCCTCGCGCAGCAGCCCGGTCAGGATCCGGTGCGAGAGCGTGGCGGGCTTGTCGTCGTACGCCGAGAAGACGATGTGCGCGCTCATCACGACGTCGGCGCCCGCGGCGATGGTCGCGCGGAACGGTGCCAGCTCGACCGCCTGGACCTCGTCGATCGAGCGGTCGACCCGCGGCAGGTCGGTGTGCGAGTCGACGGAGACGTCGCCGTGGCCCGGGAAGTGCTTCGGGCAGGCGGCGATCCCCGCGTCGTGGACACCTTCGACGAACGCGACACCGTGCCGGGAGACGACGTCCGGCGTCCGCCCGAACGAGCGGGTGGAGATGATCGGGTTCGCCGGGTTGCTGTTCACGTCGACCGACGGCGCGAGCATCAGGTCGATCCCGAGTGCGGCCAGCGTGGCGGCGGCGTCCCGGGCGGCGGCACGGGTCAGCTCGACGTCGTCCAGGTCGCCGAGCAGCCGCGGTGACGCCAGCGGCCACGGGTTCGCCGGGGCGAGGTGGCTGAACTCCCCGCCCTCGTGGTCGATGGCCACGATCAACTCCGGGCGCTCGGCGCGCAGCGCGGCGGTCAGCGCGGCGACCTGCTCGGCGTCGGCGACGTTGCGGGTGAACAGGATGACGGCACCGAGTCCGCCGGCCACCGCCCGGCGCAGGTCGTCCGGAGCCGTCGTCCCGGTGAAGCCGACGACCAGCGATCCGGCCGCGTCACGATCCAGTTGAGCACTCATCCCCCCACCCTCTCGCAGCCCGGGCGGCCCGCGCCAGCCAATCACGCAGTGCTGATCGGTATCGGCCTTGACAGGCCCTGAGGGGCATCGTTGTCAAGCGTTGTCACCACCGTTAACGGCCGTCTTCCTGCGGGTTTTCCGTGATTACCTCGAATCACCCCTGTCTGTTCGACCCGACTACAGATAACGTTGTCTCTCGACCTGACCGCCCTGACCGGGGGGACGATGAGCGACGACACCGTAGCGGGCACAGCTGTGACGCGGGAGTCCGTGCTGGGAATCGACATCGGCGGCACCAAGATGGCCGCCGCTTTGGTGTCCGCGGACGGCACGATTCTCACCGGCGACCGGATCCCGACCCCACCCGGCGGCGCTGACCAGGTGTTCGCCGCGCTCGGTGAGCTGATCGGCCGGGTCCGCGGGCAGGCGCCCGAATTCACCCCGCTCGCGGTCGGCATCGGCTCGGCCGGCCCGCTCGACCAGAAGCACGGCCTGGTGTCGCCGGTGAACATCCCCGGCTGGCGCAACTTTCCACTGGTCGACCAGGTCCGCGCACTGACCGGCGACGTGCCCGTCGCACTGGGGCTGGACGGGCACTGTTTCGCGCTCGGTGAGTTCTGGAACGGTGCGGGCCGGGGTACGCAGACGCTGCTGGGCATCGTGGTGTCGACCGGCGTCGGTGGCGGTCTGGTGGTCGACGGCAAGCCGCTGGTCGGGCAGTCCGGCAACGCGGCCCACATCGGTCACGCGGTCGTGGACCAGGACGGCGAGGCGTGCGCCTGCGGGTCGTACGGGTGCGTCGAGGCCTACGCGAGCGGTCCGCGGATGGTCGCCCGGGCGCAGCGCAGCGGCTGGCGGACGGGCGAGGACGTGGATGCCGCCGTACTGGCCGCCGACGCCGCGGCCGGGGACGAGCTCGCGCTGGCTGCGTTCGACGACGGCGCGCAGGCGCTGGCCGCAGGGATCGTGGCGACAGCCGTGACCGTCGACCTGACCACAGTGGTCATCGGCGGTGGTGTCGCGAAGGCGGGGCCGGTGCTGTTCGATCCGGTGCAGGCGTGGGTCAAGCGGCTGGCGCAACTGCCGTTCGTGACGGACCTGAGCGTCGTACCGGCTCAGCTCGACAACGCCGGGCTGCTCGGCGCGGCGCACCAGGCGTGGGCTGCGCTCGCCTGATCTGCACACTTCCGGTCGCGCGGTAACCCTTCTCCCGCGCACCTTTGCGCAATTTTTACGAATCTCCCGAATCCGTGTAACGACCGCCCTACCCGCAGCGATTCAAGGGATGGATGGGGTGGGGGCACCGTCATCCACGACCGGTCGAGGGGGCTCGGGCCGGACGGTACAACGGCAGATCGAGGGGGGCTCGGATCTACCGGAACACGCGAGCGGCGGGTGAGGAGACTCCCCGCCGCAAACGTGTGCAGCACCGGTCGGGAACCAGCGTGCCTTCGGCAACGTCCGACCGTTTCGCACGCGATCGATCCGGGGAGGGACGGAATCGACCGCGGGTTCTGCACCGTGAACGGTGAACGATGGCAGCAGGAGGGGGTTGCCATCGGCCTGACCCCCGTCCACGGTGCAGAACTGATGCCTTGGTTACGGCCTGAGCCACTCGGGTTCGGGGAGGCGGGCGCGGTCCAGGCGGCCGTTGTCGTCTAGCGGGAGTTCCTCGATCGGGATCAGATCCGCCGGGACCAGGTAGATCGGCAGCTCCTTGCCCAGGTCAAGCATCAGCCGGGCCAGTACGGCGGGGTCGCTGTCCTCGAGGACGACGTACCCGATCAGGCAGGTGTCGCCGGCCGGATCCGTCTGAGCGACCACGACCGCGTCGACCACGCCCGGCTGGTCCGCGAGTACGTGTTCGGTCTCGCCCGGCTCGACGCGATGGCCGCGGATCTTCACCTGGTCGTCGGCGCGGCCCAGGTACTCCAGGGTGCCGTCGACGCGCCACCGGCCGAGGTCGCGGCTGCGGTACAGCCGCGCGCCCGGGTGCGCCGGATCGCCGACGAACGCGCGCTCGGTGTCCTCCGGCCGGCCTAGGTAGCCCTGCGCGACCGCGGCGCCACCGAGGTGGATCTCGCCGACCGCGCCGACCGGTACCGGACGCAGCGCGGCGTCGAGCAGCCGTACGGCGACGCCCTCGATCGGCCGCCCGATCGACGGCCGGTCCTCGGCCGGGTCGACCTCGTGGATCGTGGTCACGATCGACGCCTCGGTCGGCCCGTACTCGTTGAACAGCCGGCACCGCGGATGCGCCTCGAGGAACTCTCGCACCTTGTGCGTCAGCACCATCGCCTCACCACCCGCGACGATCTCCCGCAGCGCGGGCAGCTCGGGTAGCCGGCGCATCGTCGCCAGCAGCGCGGTCAGCGGGCTGAACGCCATGAACAGCCTTTGTACGCCGTGATCGCGCAACGCTGCGACAACCGCGTCCGGGTCGTACCGATCGTCCTCGCCGATCAGTACCAGCGCCGCACCCGAGGCCAGCGTCGTGAACATCTCCTGCACGTGGACGTCGAACCCGAACGAGGTCCACTGGAGCGTCCTGAGCGGCCGCCGCGTGCGCAGGTAGTGCCGGACCAGGTTGACCGGGCCGCGGTGCGGGACCAGGACGCCCTTCGGGTTGCCGGACGAGCCGGACGTGTAGATGCAGTACGCGACATCGTCCGCCGCGGCCCGCGCCGGAGGGGCCTGCCGCGCTCGTGCGTCGGCCGCCGCGACCGGTACCAGCCGTAGGCCGAGCCGGTCCGCGAGCGCCGCGTCGTCACCGACGAGCGTGCCGGCGGCCGCGTCGCGGACCATGAACGCCCAGCGGGATTCGGGGACGCCGGGGTCGAGCGGGAGGTAGGCAGCGCCGGACTTCAGCACCGCCAGGACGGCGACGACCATTTCGGTGCCGCGGGCAACACGGACCGCGACGATCTCGCCGGGCTTCACGCCGAGGTCGACGAGCTGCCAGGCGACGGCGTTCGCGCGGCGGTCGAGTTCGGCGTACGTCAGCTCGCGATCGCCTTGTATCACAGCGATTGCGTCCGGAGTACGGGCGACCTGCTGCTCGAACAGGGTGTGCAGGCCGCTGAGTTCACCGGCGACGACGGCGTCGCGGCGTACTCCGCCGATCGGGCCGGACTCGGATTCGAGTTGGCGGAGCAGCTCCAGGTCGGACTCGATCGGAGCGACGAGCTCGGGCAGCCGGAGCCGCGGGCTGGTCGTTGCTCTGCGCAACAGTTCGGCGAGGTAGTCGAGGAGGCGTTCGACGCTCCGCTGCTCGAACAGGCCGGTCCGGTAGTCCGCCGTACAGGTGATGCCGGCGCCGTGGTGGGTGAGCCGGAACCTGAGGTCGACCGACGGCGGCAGCTCGTCGGCGCCGTCCTCGAACTCGACCAGGATCTGGAACAACGGATCGCGTTCGAAGAAGCCGAGGTCGGCGCCGGCGTGTTCGAGCGCGGCGGTCGTGATGTCGCGGATCCGCTCGGTCAACTCGCCCAGCTCGGGCTCACCGGACAGGTCGATGCGCAGCGGGAGCGCCGGCAGCGGGTCGGTCGAGGTGTCGCCCTGCGGTCGCGTCAACGCCGAACCGATCGTGACATCGTCCTGCGCGGCGAACCGCCCGAGAACGGTCGCGGTGGCGGCGAGCATGGTCATTACCGGACTGAGCTTGCGCTCCCGGCTGTATGCGAAGACGGCGTCGCTGAGCTCACCGTCCAGCTCCCGCTTGACCGACGCCACCCCGTCGTCCCCCGCACCCCGCACCCGATCCCCCGGCAAAACCAACGGCTCACCCCCGGCCAACACCTGCTCCCAATACGCCAGATCCCGCCGCATATCACCGCCCCCCGCAGGAACCACCGGCACGCCATCCCAAGCCCCGGCCACCCCACCGCTGACAGCCCCACCGCTGACAGCCCCACCGTCGATCGCTGCACCGTCGGCCGCTGCACCGTCTGTCGCCGCACCGTCTGTCGCCGCACCGTCTGTCGCCGCCCCGTCTGTCGCCACAACCTCGATCGCCTGTCGCCCGGCATCCGAAGCACCCTCCGCGTCGGGAGCAGGCTCGTTGGACGCCTGTGTGTCCTCGGGTTCGGGCGTGGGGTGGACCTGGCGAGCGGGGTGTTCATCGGCGGGTTCGGCGAGGAGGGCGAGTTGTTCGCGCATCAGCTGGGTGACGCCCTCGACCAACTGACCGGCTACGCGCAGCTGCTGGGACATCAGCGCAGCCATCCCGTTGCCGGGGAGCTCCGCCGCACTGGTCGCGGCCGCGGCTTCGTCAACCTTTGCCGCCAACTCCGCAAGCCCCGACCCAAGCATCGCCAACGCCGCCCGCGGATCCCGCGCCCCATCCCGCGACGGTGCATCCAGCGACGGTGCGGCCAGCGACGACTCAACCTGCGTCGGCTCAGCCTCATCGCTCTCGTGCGACAGGTCTTCCTCGGCCCGCAGCTCGTCCGCGGACGGCTCTTCCACCGGCTCGTCTGGTTCAGCTGTTTGGACGGCGACTGCGGTCGCCAGCTTGTGTGGTGTCGTGTACGTCAGGAAAAGATCATCCGGCGCCAACCCCGCCCCGAACCGGCTGTTGAGTTCGTCGAGCACCGGCGCCATCGACGCCGGCGTCGCGCCGAGTTCCGCGAACGTGTGGTCCACGGTCAGGTCGTACGGATCGAGGTTGTGCACCTCGCACGTCAGATCGAGTACGACGTTCAGAGACTCGCGGTACCGCTCCGCCGACATCTCGTTGCCCGCCAGCGAACCGGCCTGCGCCAGGTAGTCCGCATCGATCGCATGCGTCTCGGCCGGCAACGCGAACGCGTCCGGCTCGTCCCGCTCCGCCTCGGCCCGGTCCTCCTCGACCGGCTCCGGCGTCACCGGCGGATCGAGCGGGATCCGCTTCACCGCGGCACTCGACGGCGGCTCGAACACCACCGACTGCGCCCGCGCGGCCCGTTCGAACGCGTTCAGCCGCGGCGCAACGTTGTCCCCGGCAACCGCCGTACCAGGACCGGCGACCACCATCACCGAAGGATCGACCGGGTGATCCACCCGGCGGAACGGGTACGTCGGCAACGGCACCCGACCACTGTCGGCGTACACCTTCGCCCACGCGATCTCGGTGCCCTGCTCGTACAGCTCGGCGAGCCCGTTCATCGTCGCGAGGACCGGATCCTGCCCGAGGCGCTGCGCCGGGATCCACGTGCTGTTCGGCGCGATCCGGCGACCGGCGGGGCTGAGTACGGCGTCCGGCCCGAGCTCGAGGAACCGCCGGCACCCGGCCGCGGTCACCGCCTCGACCGCGTCCCCGAACAGCACCGGCTGCCGCAACTGACCGACCAGGTAGTCGCTGTCGAGGACAGTCCCCGACTCGAGCAGATCACCCGACCAGCTCGATACCATCGGCGTCCGCAGCGGCTTCAGCGTGATCTCCCGAACGATCTCCGCAAAGTCCGACAGTATTGGATCGACCAACGAACTGTGGAACGCCCGGTCCACGTCCAGTCGTTGCCACGCCACCTGCAACTGATCGAGCTGCGCCGCCAGCTGCCCGACGATCACCTCGGACCCGGTCAGTACGAACGACTGCGGACCGTTGCCCGCAGCAACCTCCACGCCGGCGGTCCGCGCGATCTCCCGGACCCGGTCGGCATCGGCGCGGACGGCAACCATCGCGCCCGGCACGGTCCCCCGCTGCATGAGTTCGCCGCGCTTGGCGGTCAGCCGTACGCCGTCCGCGACCGACAACGCGCCCGCGACACAGAGAGCGGCGTACTCGCCGACGCTGTGCCCGACAACCAGCCCGGGCTGTACCCCGAACGACTGCCACAGCCGCGCCAACGCGACCTCGAACGCGAACAACGCCGGTTGCGCCGTCTCGGTCGGCCACACGCCTTCCGCACCGCCGGCCGGGGTGAGGAGCAGCTCGTTCAAGCTGCCGCCGGTCTCCTCGTGGTACACGCGGTCGCACTCGTCGAGCACCGACCGGAACACCGGGAACCGCGCCGCCAGCCCGGCAGCCATTCCGCGGCGCGCGGCACCTTGCCCGGTGAACGCGTACCCGAGCGGCCCCGGTCCACCCCGCGGTACCTCGGTCGGCTGCGCGGATCCGAGCGCGGTGACCAGGTCCTGCTCGGAGGTACCCGCGACCGCGATCCGGTACCGGTGCGCGGGCCGGCCGAGCGCCGCCGTACCGGCAAGGTCGATCAGGCGATGGCCGGTGCCGTGACCGAGGTCGGAGCGGTACAGCTCGACCAGGTCGGCGAGCGCGTCCGGGTCCGGCGCGGACAGCGGCAGTACGACCGGACCGTCGTCGCCGCGGCGGATCTGGCGCGGCGCCTCCTCGAGGATCACGTGCGCGTTGGTGCCGCTCGGGTCCAGCGCGCTGACGCCGGCGCGCAGCGTCGTAGCGCCGGACTGCAGCGGTACGGTCCACTCGCGCGCGTCGGTACCGATCACGAACGGGCTGTCGTCGAGCTCGAGATCCGGGTTCGGCTTGGTGTAGTTGATGGTCGGGACGAGCGTGCGGTGCTGCAGCATCAGGATCGTCTTGATCAGGCCGGCCATCCCGGCGGCGCTGTCCAGGTGGCCGATGTTCGGCTTCACCGAGCCGAGCGTGCAGAACCCGACCTTGTCGGTGTGCCGGCGCAACGCGGTCGTCAGCGCCTTCACCTCGGCGGCGTCCGCGGCCGGGCTGCCGATCCCGTTCGCCTCGATGTAGCTCAACGAGTCCGCGTCGAACCCTGCCCGCTGCAGCGCCCGCTCGACCAGCTCGACCTGGTTCCCGTCGGCGTTGCTCACCGCGGTGCCGCGGATCACGGCGTACACGGTGTCCCCGTCGGCGATGGCCTGGTCGAGGCGCTTCAGCAGTACGGCGGCGACACCGTTTCCGCCGACGGTGCCGTCCGCATCCGCGGCGAACGCCCTTACGTGACCGGTGGGCGACAGGATCGAATCCGGCGTCGGCTGGTAGGTCGTTGCCTGCGGCACCTGTACGGCGGCGGCACCGGCGAGCGCGAGATCCGCGTCACCGGACCGCAGCGCCTGGCAGGCGAGGTGCACCGCGACGAGCGAGGACGACGACGCCGACTGGACGCCGATCGCCGGACCGGTCAGCCCGAGCCGGTACGCGACCCGGGTGGCGATCGAGTCGCGGGACTGGTGCTGCCGGTTGTACAGGTTCATGCCGGAACCGGCGAAGACGCCGACGCGGGCCGACGTACCGGCGTACCCGCCGTGCTCCAACGCCTGATGACAAACCTCGAGGAACAACCGCTGCGCCGGCTCCATCAACTCGGCTTCGCGATCACTCAACCCGAAGAACTTCGCGTCGAATGCCTCCACGTGCTCCAACGCACCCGAGACCGCTACCGCGCCGTCGCCGCTCTCCGTCCGCCCGCGCCGAACACTCTCCACACCCCCCACCAGGTTCTCCCAGAACCCTTCCAGCGTCTCCGCCCCCGGAAACCGCCCCGCCACCCCCACCACAGCCACCGGCTCCACAACCCGAGCCGCCCCATCCCCACCACGCCCAGCCCCGACCTGCTCAACCCCCGCGGCCCGGGCAGCGACCGCCAAACCATCATCCTCAGGAGCGTCAGCGTCCTCGACGACACCCACGCCGCCAGACACGTCCACCCCGCCAGACACGTCCATGCCGCCAACGGCAGTCGCGCCATCGGACCCCTCCGCACCGTCGACAACGGACGCGCCATCGGACCCCTCCGCACCGTCGACAACGGCCGCATCACCGGAACCTTCCGCATCGGCGCCAACGGCCGGGACATCCGCTCCATCGGCAACGTCCACGTCGCCGTCGACATCCGCAGCTGCATCTTCAGAATCAACTGCAACTGCCGACGCCGCGACCGCAACGTCTGCCCCACCGGCGGACTCCACAACCTCGACGCCGCCGGCATCCTCAATCGCACCGGCCCCGTCGACGACGACCGTGCGCACATCCCCATCATCGGCACCGTCAACGACCGTTCGCGCATCCCCATCATCGGCAGCGTCGACACCCGCGGCAGCGTTCGCATCCCCGCTCGCATCGACCACATCGCGAACCTCTACGTCGGCAACGTCCTCCCCCACGCCCGCCGACTCACCGCCCCGCACCAGAGGCAACTCCGCCGCCACAGAGACGTCATCGACAGACACGTCGGTAGAACCCGCCTCGCCCGTCACCTCGCGTACGCCGTGGCCCGCCTCGGCCGTCATCTCGTCTACGACGCCGTGATCCGCATCGCCTGCGACCGAACGTACGGCGTCACCACACGCGTCGGCCGTCGTCTCATGTACGACGCCGTGGCCCGCCTCGGCCGTCATCTCGTCTACGATGCCGTCGCCCGCATCGGCTGCGGCCCCACGTACGGCGTCACCACCCCCGTCGGCCGTCTTCTCAGGTACGGCGCTGTGGCCCGCCTCGCCCGTCATCTCGTCTACGACGCCGTCGCCCGCATCAGCTGCGGCCCCACGTACCGCGTCACCACCCGAGTCCGCCGTCTTCTCAGGTACGGCGCTGTGGCCCGCCTCGGCCGTCAACTCGTCTACGACGCCGTGGCCCACATCGCCCGCGGCCCCGGGTACGGCGTCACCACCCGCGTCGGCCGTCGCGCCCTGAACAGCAGTCGACCCGTCCTCGCCGACCTCGCGCTCGTCCGCGGCAACACCGGTCACGCCCTGGCTGGAGGCGAAGTCGCCCTCGGCAACCGCCGCCTCCTCGGAAGCAGCCTGCTCCTCGGAGGCAGCCTCCCCCGCTCCTTCGCCTGCCACGCCCTCGACAGCACCCGACGCGTCCTCGTGAACGACCGCCTCGCGCTCAGCGGAAGCGTTCTCCGCGTCCACACCGCTCATCCGCTGACCCGAGGCCAAGTTGCCGTCAGCAACAACTGTCTCGGGCTCGCCAGCAGCCTCCTCGGCGGCCGGGTCGGTCGCGTGTTGACTCGAGGTTAAGTTGCCGTCAGCAACAGCCGCCTCAGGCTCGCCTGCAGCCTCCTCCTCGGAGACGCCACTCACCCGTTGGCTCGAGCTCAAGTCGCCGTCAGCAACAACCACCTCAGGCTCGCCTGCAGGGTGCTCCGCGGCGAGGGCGGTCGCGCTTTGGGTGGCGACAGCGTCGTCCTCCTCCGGAGGCGTCTCGGGCTCGGAAGCAGTCGCGTCATTCTCTTCAACAGTTACGCGTTCGGCAGCAGTCGAGGCGTCCTCGGCAACGGCTACCTCGCGCTCGGCTGCAGCCTCTCCTGGGGCGACGGCCGCGGATTCGGTGGCGGTTGAGTCGACCTCCTCGGTGGCAGTTGAGTCATCCTCGTCGGCGGCGGTTGGGGCGGCCTCAGCGGCCGCGGCTTCACCCCCGGGGGCATCGGCTTCCAGCTCTTCGACGGTTGCACGTTCGGCGGAAGACAACTCATCCCCGTCAGCGGCCACCTGGTGCTCGGCGGCAGACGACTCATCCCCGTCAGCGGCCACCTGGTGCTCGGCGTCGGACTTCGTGTCGGTGGGCTCGTCGGCGGTTGTAGGCGTTTCGTCTTCCGTCAGCGTGGCGTCGGCGTCGCCAGGTGCCGCGATGTGTTCTTCGGCGGGTTCGTCCGGCTGGGTGATGGTGGCTTCGTACTCGCTGGTGATCGAGTCGTGCCCGTTCGCGACTGCTTCGTCGTCAGTCGAGTCGGCTGCTGCGTACGGTTCGGCGCTGAGCTCGTCGGCGTTGGTGCGCTCGTCTGACTCCTCCGACGTGTTCTCCAGCCCGCCGGCGTAGTCCGTTTCGGCCGTCTCCGACTGCTCATCGGTCGAGTCCGATGCGTCCGCCGGTTCTTCGTCGAAGCCGACGTTCAGATCCTCCGACGTCGCTCCATGCACTGCGGCCTGAATCTGCTCGGCAGTCTCGCCGTCGTCCGCCCCGCTCGGATCTCCCGCGTTCGCTTCCCCGGTAGCTCCGTTGCGACCGTTCGATTCCACAGCATCCACAGACCGGTCCGTCGTACCCGCGTCCGTCGCACCAGCGTCGGTCGCACCAGCGTCCGCCGTACCCGCGTCGCTTGTACCAGCGTCCGCCGTACCCACGTCCGCCGTAGCCACGTCCGCCGTAGCCGCGTGCGCCGTAGCCGCGTGCGCCGTACCCACGCCGCTCATACCTGCGTCCGCCGTACCTGCCTCTGCCGTACCTGCGTCCGTCGTACCGTCCGCCGTACCCACGTCCGTCGTACCGGCTGCGTCGGTTGGCTTGAGTACGTCGGTGCGGTCGGCCCGCGTCTCACCGTCGGCGGTGGTCGCCTCGGCCGGTGCGCTGGCCTCGGCCGGTGCGCTGGCCTCGGCCGGTGCGCTGGCGTCGTCGAGTGCGGTCGCGTCGTTGGTGCGGGCTGTCTTGGCGTCACCTGGGTCGGTGGGGGCGGGTTCGCGGATGGGCGCGGCTTCGGTTGAGTTCGCGGTGGGGGCGGGGGTGTTGTCTGTGATGCGGGTTAGTTCGGTGGTTGCGGGCTCGTCGTCGGTGAGGGACGCGGCTGCGGGTGGGTTGGCGGCGGGGTCGGCGGGGCCTGTGAGGGGGGCGGGGCCGTACGGAGATGCGGGTGCGGCGGGCTCGGGAGATGGCTCCAGCTCCACGGACACGTTGTCCTGCGGACGCTCCACGGACACGTTGTCCTGCGGGAGTTCCGCGGGCTGGGTCGTCTGCGGATGCGAGGGCTCCGGCGGGACGGGCGCCGGGGGGACGGCGGGGGTGCGGGGGGTGCCTAGGGTGGGGCGTTCGGGGGGTGTGGGGATGGATTGTTGCAGTTCGCGTTTCCAGGCGAGGTGGACGACCGGGAGTTCGGTAGTGCGCTCGGAGGGGTCCTCGTCGGCGTACGGGGTGGTTTCGGGAGTGGTCGACGGGCCTTGGCCTTCGGGGCCGGAGGATTGGGTGGCGCCGGCGGGTTCTACGTGGGGGTGCGACGTGGAGTCGAGGGTGCCGTCGATCCAGCGTTGTTTGAGCAGTGGGCGGAGGATCTTGCCGCCGGGGGTGGTCGGGAAGTCGCGGCGTGGGACGCCGACGACCTGAGCGGTCAGGCCCAGGCGGGTCTGGATGAGGCTGCGGATCGCCTGATCCATTCCGGGGACCGAGTCCGGCGTCAGCGCGTAGAAGACGACCAGCCGATCGGTGCCGGTTTCCTCGTCGGCGATGCCGCAGGCGGCGACCAGGCCGGGCTCCGCGCCGACGACCGTCGCGGCGACAGACTCGATGTCGTGGGCGTAGTGGAGCTTCCCGGACATGATGATGCGTTCGCTGTCCCGGCCGGTGATGACGACCTGGCCGCCGGTGATGAAGCCCTGGTCGCCGGTCGCGAGCCACTTGCGGGCCGGCCAGGCGCCGACCGGGAACGCGAGCCGGTCCGCCTCGAGGTTCCCGAGGTACCCGGGCGTCACCCGCGCGGACGCGACCTGCAGCTGACCGATCCGGCCCTCGGGCAGTACGGCGCCGTTGGGCGCGACGATGCGTACCGTCGCACCAGGCGCCGGTGCGCCCACAGATACCAGCGAGAGCACACCCGGCGCCTCGACCCGCGGGGCGCCGGGCCGCGCGACCGCGACCTTGCCGGAGGACGGGCGCTGGTCGACCCACTCGACGACGCCGGTCGGCGGGATCCGCACGCGATGCACGTTCGGAGTCAGCCCGGGCCGTGCGAACGTGATCCCGGTGACCGTCTCGGTCATCCCCCAGGCCGCGACGAAGGTCTCCGGTACGACGCCGAACCGGTTCGTCACGCGGAGGAAGTCCGACATCACCGGCACCGTGATCTGCTCACCGCCGCTGACCAGGCTGCGCAGCGCGGACAGGTCCCAGTGCCGGTCGGGCTCCCCCGCGACGGCCGCGGTCGCGAGCCGGTACCCGAAGTTCGGCGACCAGGAGTGGTTGACCCGGTGCTGCTCCATCAGGTCGAACCATCGCCGCGGGTTGGCGAGTACCCAGTCGGTGTTGACGTGGATGTTCGTGCAGCCGGTGAACACAGGCAGCAGGTGGTACAGCAGGAACGCCCCGCTGCGGTCCAGCGGCAGCCAGTTCAGCGTGGTCTGGCCAGGGCGGACCGGGAGCATGGCCGGCGTACCGGCGGCGAACTCCACCAGCCCGCGGTGCGTGAGCTGCACGATCTTCGGCGTACCGGTCGAGCCGGAGGACAGCATCAGTACGGCGACGTCGTCCGCGGCCGGGCGGTGGAAGTCGGAGGTCGGTTCGTGGCCGGCCAGCGCGTCCGGGTCCAGCACCGGCAGGCCGAGGTCGTTCGGCAGGTCGGACGGACGGCCGATCAGCACCGTCCAGCCGAGCAGGTCGGTGATCCGGCGGAGCCGCTCGCGGCCCTCCTCGGTCCGGTCGCCGCCCGGGTTCGGGGCGACCAGCAGCGGGCGGATGCCGCCGAGCGTGCAGGCCCAGAACGCGGCGAAGAACCCGACCGGCTCGGTGCAGTGCACGACCGCGGGATCACCGGCCCGTACGCCGTTCGCGCGCAGACCGGCCAGGATTCGCGCCGCGAGCTCGAGCAGGGTCGGGAAGTCGAGCTTGGTCTCACGGCCGTCCGGACCGATCTCGACAACGCCGGCACCGGCGAAGTCACGCGCGGCACGCAGCAGCGCGCTCGGCAGGTCGCGCGGGTACCCGGCGGGAATCATCAATGCCGGCCCGGTGGAGATCGCCGGCCGGTCCGCACCACTTCTCACGCCGATGCCACCACCAGCGGGGCCTCGCCAGCGGGTACGCCGGGACGCGGGAAGACGCCGGTCTGTTGGCGACCCACGGACACGTGCCTCCCCAACTGGACGGAGCGGGTCCGGGCAGACCCGCCTCACTTCTCACCGACTGCAGCCCCGTGTTCCAGCAGCCGGAACAGATGCCACGCCCGGGTACACCCGGTGCGTCATCGCGCCGACCGACAGCCGTGAACCCTACCAGCCGCGACCCGCCCTGGAGGAGTCCGTTCTCAGCACCCGATGGTTAAGAATCCTGCGACCGTCGACACCGTTCCAACGAGTGACGGCAGCTTCCGATACGCCCCGCACGAAAGCCGTACACCGGCCACACGGCGTAAACCTGCCAAGGGTCTACACACCGGTACTTGAACGCCCGGTGGGTTCAACAGATCGGGTGGGCGAAGAGGGACTCGAACCCCCGACATCTTCCTTGTAAGGGAAGCGCTCTACCAACTGAGCTATCCGCCCGGATCGAACGACCGGAGGAGTCTACCTGAGGTTTCACCCCAGCTTCGCCAGGGCCTCGGCATAGTCGTCGAGGTTCCTGGCCTCGGGCAGCGGGTTCACGACGGACCAGCGCACGATCCCGGCGCGGTCGATCACGAAGGTGCCACGGACCGCGCAGCCGCGATCCGCATCGAAGACGCCGTACGCCGAAGCGATGGCGCCGTGCGGCCAGAAATCGGTCAGCAGGCCGAAGGGCAACTGCTGCGCGTCCGCGTAGGCGCGCAAGGTGAACATCGGGTCGCACGAGACGGCCAGGAACTCCGCCGCCGCGAGCAGCGA
This sequence comes from Kribbella jejuensis, assembly GCF_006715085.1. Taxonomy (NCBI): domain Bacteria; kingdom Bacillati; phylum Actinomycetota; class Actinomycetes; order Propionibacteriales; family Kribbellaceae; genus Kribbella; species Kribbella jejuensis. The sequence goes on from NZ_VFMM01000004.1 coordinate 742,219, forward strand.
AGGGCGGTCCCGGAGCGCGGTCAGCTCACTCGTACAGACCTGGCTGAACGCGTACGGGTAGAACACCAGTACGACGTCCCGCCGGCCGGCGTAGTCGCTCAGCCGGACGGGTTCGCCGTACTGGTTCTGGGTCTGGAAGTCGGGCGCCCGGCTGCCGGCAGCCGGGCCGGCAGCTGGGACGGTCACCCGCGGCGACCGGACTTCGGGACCACCAGCTTGGTCGCGGACCAGTCGTCGGTCACGCTCAGCGTGCTCGTCGTGGCCAGGCCGGCCACCGGGGCGGCCTCGGCGATGTCACTGGTCTCGACGTAGCCGTCGCGGCCGACCTTCGGAGTCATCAGCCAGACCACTCCACCGGCCTTCAGATCGGTCAGGATGTCGAAGAACGCGTCGACCAGGTCGCCGTCGTCCTCGCGGAACCAGAGCAGGACCGCGTCCACGACCTCGTCGGTGTCGTCACCGACGAAATCCTCACCGGTGACCTCCCGGATGGCGTCACGCAGGTCGTCGTCGCAGTCGTCGTCGTACCCGATCTCCTGCACTACCCAACCGGCCTCCAGGCCGAGTCGGGAGGCCATGTTCGGGCCGCCGCTCTTGCCGTCCGCGTGATCCGCGGTCGCGCTCACGTGTCCTCCTCCGTGGTCCCCGCTTGCCCGGGGATAGGTGTCATAGCTCTACTACTAGCGATACAGCTAGCGGTAGTCCATCGTGACGTACCGCGTCGCGCAAGTATGCACCAGGGTTCCGTGACGTGTCCGGTATCCGCGTGGCGGGTACCAGGCGTGTCCGCTCAGATCACGCCTGACCAGCCGGAAACCGGCCGGAACGGAAGGCGAAGTAGAACGCATTCCGAACAGGTGACAGGATTGCGGTGAAGACAACCAGAGAGAACGGCAGGACACCGTGGCTTCCGGACACGAACCACCAGCCATCATCACCGAGGGGATGCCCACCCAGCTCCCCGACATCGACCCCGACGAGACGCGTGAATGGGTCGAATCGCTCGACGCCGTCCTGGACGAACGGGGCAAGGCGCGAGCGCGCTTCCTGATGCTCAAGCTGATCGAGCGGGCCCGGGAGCGACAGGTCGGGGTGCCCGCACTGCGGAGCACCGACTACATCAACTCGATCCCGCCCGAGAAGGAGCCCTGGTTCCCCGGCGACGAGCACATCGAGCGCCGGATCCGCGCCTTCATCCGGTGGAACGCCGCGGTGATGGTGAGCAAGGCGAACCGCAAGGGCCTGGAGGTCGGCGGTCACATCGCCACCTACCAGTCGGCCGCGAGCCTGTACGAGGTCGGTTTCAACCACTTCTTCCGGGGCAAGGACCACCCGGGCGGCGGCGACCAGATCTTCATCCAGGGCCACGCCTCCCCCGGTATGTACGCGCGCGCCTTCCTCGAGGGCCGGCTGAGCGCGGACCAGCTGGACGGTTTCCGCCAGGAGGTCTCCCGCGGCCCGCACAAGGGCCTCTCGTCGTACCCGCACCCGCGGCTGATGCCGGAGTTCTGGGAGTTCCCGACGGTCTCGATGGGTCTGGCCGCGCTGAACTCGATCTACCAGGCGCGCTTCAACCGGTACCTGCACAACCGCGGCATCAAGGACACCAGCCAGCAGCACGTCTGGGCTTTCCTCGGTGACGGCGAGATGGGCGAGCCGGAGTCGCTCGGCGCGATCGGCCTGGCCGCGCGCGAGGAGCTGGACAACCTCACCTTCGTGATCAACTGCAACCTGCAGCAGCTGGACGGACCGGTCCGCGGCAACGGCAAGGTCATCCAGGAGCTGGAGGCGTTCTTCCGCGGCGCGGGCTGGAACGTGATCAAGGTGATCTGGGGCCGCGAGTGGGACAACCTGCTGGCCCAGGACCACGACGGCGCACTGGTGAACAAGATGAACACCACGCCGGACGGGCAGTTCCAGACGTACTCCGTCGAGTCCGGTGAGTACATCCGGGAGAACTTCTTCGGCGGCGACCAGCGGCTGCGGCAGATGGTCAGCGGGCTGTCCGACGAGGACCTGCGCAAGCTGCCCCGCGGCGGTCACGACTACCGCAAGGTGTACGCCGCGTTCAAGAGCGCGACCGAGCACGTCGGCCAGCCGACCGTGATCCTCGCCCAGACCATCAAGGGCTGGACGATCGAGGCGCTGGAGGGCCGCAACGCCACCCACCAGATGAAGAAGCTGACGTCGGACGACCTGAAGGCGTTCCGCGACCGGCTGTACCTGCCGATCGAGGACAAGGACCTCGAGGACGCGTACAACCCGCCGTACTTCCACCCCGGCACCGACTCGCCGGAGTACCAGTACATGATGGAGCGCCGCAAGCAGCTCGGCGGTTCGCTGCCGGAGCGCCGGGTGCAGCCGAAGAAGCTGCAACTGCCCGGCGACGACGTGTACAAGCCGCTGTCGAAGGGCTCGCACGCGCCGGTCGCGACCACGATGGCGCTGGTCCGGCTGTTCCGGGACCTGATGAAGGACCCCGAGATCGGCCACCGGATCGTCCCGATCGCGCCGGACGAGTACCGCACCTTCGGTATGGACTCGATGTTCCCGACCGCGAAGATCTACTCGCCGCACGGCCAGAACTACGACGCCGTCGACCGCAACCTGCTGCTGTCGTGGAAGGAGTCCACGGCCGGTCAGCTGCTGCACGAGGGCATCAGCGAGGCCGGCGCGATGGGCTCGGTGCTCGCCGCGAGTACGGCGTACGCCACGCACGGTGAGCCGATGATCCCGTTCTACATCTTCTACTCGATGTTCGGGTTCCAGCGCACCGGCGACTGGATGTGGGCGCTCGGCGACCAGCTCGGCCGGGGCTTCCTGATCGGCGCCACCGCCGGTCGTACGACGCTCACCGGCGAGGGACTGCAGCACGCGGACGGACACTCGCCGCTGCTCGCCTCGACCAACCCGGCGGCGGTGCACTACGACCCCGCGTTCGCGTACGAGATCCCGTACATCGTCAAGGACGGTCTGCGCCGGATGTACGGCTACGGGCTCGAGGCGGACAAGCCGTACGGCGAGGACGTGTTCTACTACCTCACCGTCTACAACGAGCCGGTCCCGCAGCCGGCCGAGCCGGAGAACCTCGACGTCGCGGCCCTGCTGAAGGGCATGTACCGGTTCAACACCGGTCAGGTCGCCGACGGTGACGACGCCCCGCGGGCGCAGCTGCTCGCGTCCGGCGTGGGGCTCCCTTGGGTGCTGAAGGCCCAGCAGATCCTCGCCGACGAGTACTCGGTGGCGGCGGACGTCTGGTCCGTCACGTCGTGGAACGAGCTGCGCCGGGATGCGGTCGCCGCGGAGCAGCACAACCTGCTGCACCCGGACGAGCCGGAGCAGGTGCCGTTCGTGACCGAGCAGCTAAAGGACACCAAGGGTCCGGTCGTTGCCGTCAGCGACTTCATGCGCGCGGTCCAGGACCAGATCTCCCGCTGGGTACCGAACGACTACACCTCGCTCGGCACCGACGGGTGGGGCCTGGCCGACACCCGTGCCGCGGCCCGGCGCCACTTCCAGGTGGATGCCGAGTCGATCGTCGTCGCCACCCTGGAGATCCTCGCCAAGCGCGGCGACGTCAAGCCGGAGGTAGCGGCCGAGGCGGCCCGCAAGTACCGGATCGACGACCCGACCGCGGTCGCCGGCGTGAAGCAGGAGGGCGCAGGCGCCTGACGCCAAGCCCCCGGAACGGGCCGCTCACCATTCGGTGAGCGGCCCGTTCGCGTACGAGAAACCTCGTAGTTCACGGCGCAGCCGAGTTGGGTATTCCGTCCGACGCGGTGGCAGGTCCTGGATTCCTACCGTCGGGGCATGAACACCATCATCATCGGCGCGGGACAGGCCGGGCTCGCCACCGGTTACCACCTACAGCGGCTCGGTGAGCCGTTCACGATCCTCGACGGCAACGCGCGGCTGGGTGACCAGTGGCGGTCGCACTGGGACAGCCTGCGGTTGTACTCGCCGGCGAAGTACGACGGGCTGCCCGGCCTCCCGTTCCCGGGTGAACCGTGGCACTACCCGAGCAAGGACGAGGTCGCCGACTACCTCACGTCGTACGCCGCGCACTTCCGGCTGCCGATCCGGCACAACGCCCGGGTCGACCGGCTGGAGCGGCTCGACGACCAGTGGGTCGTCACGGTCGGCGGCGATCGGCTGATCGCCGACAATGTCGTCGTCGCCACCGGGACCTTCGGCCGTACGCCGTACCTCCCGGACTTCGCTGTCGACCTGGATCCGGCGATCCGGCAGCTGCACTCTTCGGAGTACCAGCGGCCGGGCCAGCTCAAGGACGGGCCGGTACTGGTGGTCGGCGGGTCGCACTCGGGTACGGACATCGCGTACGAGGTCGCGCAGACCCATCCGACGATCCTGTGCGGGCGTGATCCGGGGCAGGTGCCGTTCACTCCGGGGAAGCCGAGTCAGGCGTTCTTCTGGCCGGTGATGTTGTTCGCGTGGCGGCACGTGCTGACGCGGCGGACACCGATGGGGCGCAAGGCCATGGGCCACATCCGGCATCACGGTGGTCCGATGATCCGGGTCAAGCGCGCCGACCTGCTCGCGCGAGGGGTCGAGCGGGTGCCGGCGCGGGTGACCGGGACGCAGAACGGGCTGCCCATGCTCGCCGACGGGCGGGTCCTGGAGGTCAACAACGTGGTGTGGGCGACCGGGTTCCGGCAGGTGTTCGACTGGATCAAGGTGCCGGTCGCGGGCGCGGACGGATGGCCGCGCGAGTACCGCGGTGTGGCCGAGGGTGCGCCTGGGCTGTTCTTCTGCGGTCTGTCGTTCCAGTACGCGTTCAGTTCGATGGTGCTGCCCGGGGTCGGGCGGGACGCGGCGCACGTCGCCCGCCGGATCGCGGCGCGGGCCCACACCGACCGGAGCCTTGCCGTCGCGTGAAGCGGGGAGGCATGCTCGCGGGTGGGGGTAGCCATGGGGATTGTCGACGATCTACAGCGAGCCCGGGTCGCGTTCGAGCGCCGCGACTGGGCCACCGCCTACGAAACGCTGACAACGGCCGACGCGGAAGCAGCCGGCGGAGCGGGCTTGGGCGCGGACGAGCTGATGACGTTGGGGATGGCGGCGTTCCTGCTCGGTGACATGGATGCGTGCATCCGGGCGTTGCAGAGGGGCTACCGGCAGCGGATCGACAGCGGGGAGGTGCTGGGGGCGGTCCGGTTCGCGTACTGGCTGGCCCGGGTGCACATCGGACGCGGCGAGGGGGCGGTCGGCAGCGGGTGGGCGGCGCGGGCCGAGCGGCTGCTGGCCGACCATCCCGGCGATGTCGTCGAGCGCGGCTACCTGTTGATCTACGACTTCTTCCGCTGCCTGGAACGCGGCAACTTCGCCGGGGCGCTGGCCGTCGGCGAGGAGATCGTCAGCGTGGGACGCCGGCACGGCGACGCCGATCTGGTGGCCCAGGGCCTGGTCTGCAAGGGCCGCATGCTGATCTACTCCGGCCACGTGCCGGAAGGTCTGGCAGCGTTGGACGAGGCGATGGTCGGCGTCGCCGCGGGCGAGCTCTCGACGGTCTTCGCCGGCACCGTTTACTGCGCGATGATCGAAGGGTGCCAGGAGGTTCTCGACTTCGAACGCGTCTCCACCTGGACGGCCGCGCTCACCCGCTGGTGCGACACCCAGCCGGATCTCGTACCCTTCACCGGCCAGTGCGCCGTCCATCGCGGCCAGATCCTCCGGCTGCATGCGGCCTACCCGGAGGCGCTGGCCGAATTCGAGGAGGCCTGCCGGCGATATGCGGCGCTGGGGTCCACCACAGCGGCCGGGCTGGCGATGGGTGAGCGTGGCGATGTCCTGCGGATCCGGGGCGACTACGCGGCAGCGGAGGCGTCGTACGACGAAGCCGCCCGGTACGGGTACGAAGCGCAACCCGGCCGGGCGTTGTTGCTGGTCGCGCGCGGCCGCGTACCGGCTGCGGTTTCCGCCGTCCGCCGGCTACTCGCCGAGACCATGGACCCTGTCCATCGGTCACGGCTGCTGGCCGGGGCGGTCGAGGTGCTGCTCGCCGGTGACGAAGTGCGGGACGCGGAGGAGGTCGCGATCCAGTTGTCGGCCATCTCCGAATCCTTCGGGTGCGCGGGTCTGCGCGCGTCAGCGGCGTACTGCCAGGCGCTGGTCGCGTTGGCGGCCGAGGACCCGCAGCGCGCGTTGCCGGCGGCGCGCGCGGCGGCGCAGCTCTGGGGTGAACTGCGGGCGCCGTACGAGGTGGCCCGCGCGAAGGTGCTGGTCGGGCGGGCGGTCCGGCTGCTCGGCGACGAGGACTCGGCGACGGCCGAACTGACCGCCGCCTGCCGCACGTTCGCCGAGCTCGGCGCTGTTCCCGCGCGGTTCGAGGTCGAGCGGCTGATCGGCCGCGCCACGACCGGCGGACTGACCGGCCGCGAACTCGAGGTCCTGAAACTGGTTGCTGCAGGCAACAGCAATACCGAGATCGCCCGCCGGCTGGTGCTGAGCGACAAGACCGTCGCCCGGCACCTCACCAACATCTTCACGAAGCTGGCGGTACCGTCCCGCACCGCAGCCGCCGCCTACGCCCGCGATCACGACCTGCTCTGACCCAACCACGTCGCCAGCGCTTCATCCAGACCGTTCGTGGAGCCGTCCGAGGCAGCCCAGGCAACGATCCCGTCCGGCCGGATCAGTACGCCGGTCAGCTCACCGCCGTACTTCGTCGTCAGCACCCGCACTCGCCCAGCGGCGGCCTCCCGCATCGCGGGCGAGTCGGCGAGGTCGAGCAGCAGCGACTTGCCGTCGGCCAGGTGTTCGCCGAGCCGCGTACCGTCCGCGAACTCGAAGTCCGGCGCGCTCGTGCCGACCAGTTCGTGGTCGCCCTCGATCGGGTACCGCTGCAGCACGCCGGACAACTTCTTGGCCAGGTACGTCGATCCGCTCGGGGTGGCGAGCAGGTCACCGACGACGCTCCGCAGCGCCGCCGTCCGGGAATCCGTGCCCATCAAGGCGATCTGCGCGCGCGTCCAGTCCAGCACCCACTCGCCGATCGGGTGCCGCTCGGTGGTGTACGTGTCGAGCAGACCGTCGGGCGCGGTGCCGTGGATCGTCGCGGCGAGCTTCCAGCCGAGGTTGACGGCGTCGCCCATCCCGAGATTGAGTCCCTGCCCGCCGAACGGCGAGTGCACATGTGCCGCGTCGCCGGCGAGCAGTACCCGGCCCTTCCGGTACGACGTCACTTGCCGGGCGTTGTCGGTGAAACGGGTCGCCGACACCAGCTTCGTGACGGTGACGTCGACGCCGGAGACCCGGCGCAGGCTGCCCTGGATCTCCTCGGCGGTGATCGGGGCGTCCCGATCCTCCGGCGGACCGTCGAACTCCACGGTGAGGATCCGGCCCGGGACCGGTCCGTGGGCATAGATACCGGTGTCGGTGTAGTGCCAGCTCGGCCTGAGCCTCTCGGCACCTTCGAGTTCGACAATCGCCTGCCGTCCGGTGATCGCAGGCTCCGTGCCCGGAAAGTCGAACCCGGCGAGCTTGCGCACCAGACTGCGCCCGCCATCACACCCCACCAACCACTCGGCCCGAACCTGGTTGTCCGCCGTCGGGCCGAGCTGGACGGTAACGCCGGCATCGTCGGTGGTGAAACCGGTCAGTTCGGCGCCGCGGCGTACCTCGACGCCGAGCTCCGCGGCCCGCGCGCCGAGGATCGCCTCGAGTGCCTGTTGACCGACCACGAAGACCGAGGCGGCCGGCCCGGCGTCGCGGAAGTCCGGATCGCTGAAGTCGATCCCCGCGCAGCCGACCATGATCCCGGCGAAGTGTCCGGCCGGTCGCGGGGCGCTCGGGGCCTTGCCGCCGCGGAACGCCTTCATCTGCTCGAACGCCTGCTGCTGCACCTCCTGCAGCGCCGGCAGCAGTCCCCGGCGGTACAGCGCCTCGGCGGTCGGCAGGTTGATCGAACCCGCCTTGATCGTCGGGTCGATGTCGAGCAGCCGCTCGACGACCAGCACCTCCAGCCCGGCCAGCCGGAGTTCACACGCGAGCATCAGCCCGACCGGCCCGCCGCCGGCGATTACTACGTCTTTGGTCTCCATGGCAGGAATCTTAGACCGAGTACAAAATTTGGTCCAGTACAATTCCGACCATGGCCGAGCAGGGACTGCGCGAACGAAAGAAACAGGCGACCCGGCGGATGATCGCCGACATCGCCACCGGGCTGTTCGTGGTGCGCGGATTCGACGCCGTCACGGTCGCCGAGATCGCCGAGGCAGCCGGCGTCTCGAAGATGACCGTCTTCAACTACTTCCCGCGCAAGGAAGACCTGTACCTGGACCGCCACCTCGACCGTCTCCGCGACCTCGAGGCCGTGGTCCGCGACCGCCCGGCCGGCGAACCGGTCTCGGTCGCGATGCGCCGGCACCAGCACGAACTACTGGCCGCCGGACACCCGCTGTCCGGCGCCATCGAGGGTGTCCGCGGCTTCTGGAGCGTGCTGCACGAGAGCCCCGCACTGATGAGCCGGATGATCGAACAAGAACACGAGATCGCCGAACTGCTCGCCGGGCTACTGACCGAGGAGACCGGCGACGAGTTCCGGTCCCGCTTGATCGGCAGCCTGCTGACCTCGACGATCACCACGATCTGGCACACCGCGGTCGGCCGCATCATCGCGGGCGACGACGTCGAGCAGGTCCGCCGCGATCAGGTCGCCGTCATCGACGACGCGTTCGACGTACTGGAACAGGGAATCGGCCTCCGGAGGGACGGGGTTCACTCCGGCGGGTGAGGCGGCGGGGCTTCCGTACGGCGATGCTCGGAACGTGACTACAACAGAACGTCCCGTCCCGCGCTGGGCCTACGTCCTCGCGCATGCGATCCCGTTTCTGGCCTTGCCGTCGGGGCTGTGGCGGCTCGGGCTGGTGTTCGGTTCGTCGATGGGGATGCTCGACGACGCCGGCGCACCGGCGTACCTCGTCGGTTTCGGGCAGAAGCTGTACGTCGTCAGCCTCACGATCGTCTCCGAGCTGGTCGCGCTGACCGCCCTCGGGTTGGTCAGCCGCTGGGGCGAGGTCGCCCCGCGCCGGCTCCCGCTCATCGGCGGCCGGCGCGTCCACCCGTACGCCGCGATCGTCCCGGCCGTCCTCGGATCGCTGTCCTTGATGGCGATCTGGACGTACGCCTTCCGCGACGCGTACACCGGCCACTTCATCCCGTTCAGCAGCACGCCCTGGAAGGTCCTGATGCTGACGTGCTACAGCCCATTGAACCTCTGGGGACCGGCCTTGCTCGTCGTCACGTGGGCGTACTACCGCAGGCGGGTCAGCGCGACCGCGGTCGCGGTTTGAGCGTGGTCGCGGGCAACGGCGGCGCCGGCAACGGATCGCCGTCGTAGCCGGGGACCATCGGGAAGCGCGGATCGCCGGTGCTGATCGCGGTTTGCCAGGCGTTGCGAGCGGCAACGATCTCTTCGTGGGAGCGGCCAATGAAGTTCCACCACATCACCAGCTCCTCCTCGAACGGTTCGCCGCCGAGCAGCAGGAAGCGGACTCCATTGCCGGACGCAACCAATTCGACCACGTCCCGACCGGCGCCCAGGTAGACCATCTCGCCGAACCCCGGAGACAACGAACCAACCGTCAGCGAGCCGTCGACGACGAGCACGGCGTACTCGTTGGACGACGTGAGCGGGAGCGCCAACGTACGACCGGCCTCGATCGTGATGTCGGCACCGACGAGTGGCGTGTACGCGGGCGCGGGTGAGGTGACGCCGGCGACCGTACCGATCATCACGGTCGCGTGGGCGCCGTCGAACTCCAGCTCCGGGAGATCGGCGTACGCGTTGAAGGCCGGCGGAGTCGTCGTACGAACGCCGTCCGGCAGCGCCACCCACAGTTGGGCGCCGTGCAACATCGGCGGCGCGTCCGGCGTCGAGACCTCGGAGTGTGCGATGCCGTTGCCGGCGGTCATGATGTTCAGCTCGCCCGGGCGGACGAACGCGTGCGAACCGACGCTGTCGCGGTGCTCGATCTCGCCCTCGAAGAGCCAGCTGACGGTCTGCAGGCTGGTGTGCGGATGCGGCGGTACGTGCATACCGCGCTCCCCCGGTACGTCGTACGAATCGACGCGCTGCGTCAGGTCGTCCGGTCCGTAGTGGTCGACGAAGCACCACGCGCCGACCATCCGCCGGTTCTTGTTCGGAAGCAGCCGCCGCACGGTCGTGGACCGCCCCAGCACGACCTCCCGCCCTTCGAGCAGCTCCAGGGTCGGGCCCTCACAGTCCCCGGTCCCGACAACCTCGGCCGGATCCTTCTCGAGATCACTCATGATGCAGTCCAATCCAACAGAACCTGCTGGTCCCAGGTGTTGATGACGCGCTCCGGCGCGACCCCGCAGTCCTCGGCGCGTTCGCAGCCGTAGACCTGCCAGTCGAGTTGTCCCGGCGCGTGCGCGTCGGTGTCGATCGAGAACAGGCAGCCGGTCTCGACCGCCAGCGACAGCAGCCGTTTCGGCGGATCCAGGCGTTCCGGGCGGGAGTTGATCTCGACCGCCGTACCGAACTGGCGGCACGCCTCGAACACGACCTCGGCGTCGAACTCCGACTCCGGCCGGGTGCCGCGGCCGCCGGTGATCAACCGGCCGGTGCAGTGCCCGAGTACGTCGACGTGCGGGTTGGCGATCGCGCGCACCATCCGCTCGGTCATCGGCTCGGACGGCATCCGCAGCTTCGAGTGCACACTGGCCACCACGACGTCCAGCCGGGCCAGGATCTCGGAGTCGCAGTCGAGCGATCCGTCCTCGTTGATGTCCACCTCGATGCCGTTCAGGATCGTGAACCCGTCCAGCTCGTCCTGCAGTTTCTTGTTGAGCTCGGCAACGACCTCGAGCTGTTGCAGGCGGCGCTCGCGGGACAGCCCGCTGGCGACGGTGAGCCGCGCGGAGTGGTCGGTGAGTGCGATGTAGGAGTGCCCGAGGCGGTGCGCCGTACGGGCCATCTCCTCGATCGGGCTGCCGCCGTCGGACCACTCCGAATGCAGGTGCAGATCGGCCTTCAGGTCGGCGCGCAGCCGGTTGCCGGCCGTGGTCAGCTCACCCGCCGCCTCCTCCAGCTTCACCAGGTACGACGGGGTGGCGCCGTCCATCGCCTCGACGATCACCGCCTCGGTCTTCGGGCCGATCCCGGGCAGCTCGGTCAGCGTGCCGGCCCGGCGGCGGGCCCGGACCTCGGCAGCCGGCAGCGCCGCGATCGTGTCCGCCGCCCGCCGGTACGCCTTCACCCGGTGCGTCGGCTGCCGGTCCCGCTCCAGGTAGTACCCGATCGCCCGCAGCGCCGCGATCGCGTCCTCGACGCCCGCCTTGTCCGTCATGCGTTCCATCATCGCAGGGCGGACCCCCGGACCATCACCCTCGAGCCGGCCGGGAACCGCCCCGCAGTAGGCGCCGGATCACCCGACAGGGCCTAAGGTCGAGGCGTGGCGAGAGACGGGCATCGGGCGCGGGCCGACCGGCTGCAGGCGGCGACGGGCGCGCTCGCGACCGCGGCGATGGCGGCGATGGAGGCCAAGCTGCCCTGGTTCGGCCAGTTGTCGGCGCAGGACCGGTCCTGGATCGGGCTGGTCGCGCAGTCCGGGATCTCCGCGTTCGTCGACTGGTTCCGCGACCCGGAGGCGCACTCGTCGATGCCGACCCGGATCTTCGGCTCGGCGCCGCGCGAGTTCACCCGGGTGATCTCGCTGCACCAGACCGTCGACCTGGTCCGGACCACGATCGAGACCATCGAGACCACGATCGGCACGCTGCTGCCGCCGGCCGACGTACCGGTGGTGCACGAGGCGATCCAGCGGTACGCGCGCGAGGTCGCGTTCGCCGCCGCCACCGTGTACGCGCAGGCCGCCGAGATGCGCGGCGCCTGGGACGCCCGGCTCGAGGCGCTGCTGGTCGACTCGGTGATCCGCGGCGAGACCGACGAGTCGGTCCGCTCCCGCGCCTCCGCCCTCGGCTGGACCGGCGCCATCGGTACGGCGGGAGCCGCCGAGGTGGCCGTCGTCGTCGGTCGGGCACCGGCCGCCGAGACGCCCGCTCCCGCCAACAGCGGCTCGAGCGTCGTCGACCTGGTCCGGCACGCCGCGCGCGAGGCGGGTGCTGACGCACTGTGCGCGGTCCAGGGCGACCGGCTGGTGGTGGTACTGGGCGGGAGCAGCAAACCTGTGGAGATCGTACAAAAACTCACCCGCTGGTTCGGCCCCGGTCCGATCGTCGTCGGCCCAGTCGTGAAGGACCTGATGTCCGCCGTCACCTCGGCCCGCGCGGCCGTCGCCGGACTGCGGGCGGTGGCCGCTTGGCCGGGTGCACCGCGACCCGTGTACGCCGACGAACTCCTGCCCGAACGGTCACTCTCCGGAGACGGCCACGCCCGCCGGCAGCTCGCGAACGAGGTCTACGCCCCGCTCACCGCGGGCGACGGCGCGCTGCTCGACACGGTCTCGGCGTACCTGGACTCCGGCGGCTCGATCGAGGCGACGGCCCGTGCGCTGTTCGTGCACGCCAATACCGTCCGGTACCGGCTGAAGCGTGTGGCGGACCTCACGGGCTACAACCCGCTGAATCCCCGCGACAGTTTCACGTTGCGTGTCGCACTGACGTTGGGCCGCCTGCTCAGCCCGGAGCCCGGGAACCCGGTTTTGTAGGATTCCCACAAAACCCGCCCGGGAGATTTCGTGCTCGCGATGCCGCTCCGATCGGGCCCGGCTGAGGGAGAGTGGTCTCGTGCTCGTCATCGTCGCGCCCGGTCAGGGTGCCCAGACTCCAGGATTCCTCGAGCCGTGGCTGGCGGATCCCGTGTTCGAGAGCCGGCTGAACTGGCTCTCCGCGGTCGCCGGTCTCGACCTCGCCCACTACGGCACCCAGGCCGACGCGGACACGATCCGGGACACCGCGATCGCGCAGCCGCTGCTGGTCGCGTCCGGCATGCTGGCCGCGCTGGCGGTGTTCCCGCACCCGGCCGACGCGTTCGCCAAGGTCGGCGCGGTGGCCGGGCACAGCGTCGGTGAGCTCGCCGCCGCGGCCGGCACCGGCGTACTGACCGCCGAGCAGGCGATGGTCCTGGTCCGCGAGCGCGGCAAGGCGATGGCCGCCGCGGCCGCGCTGACCCCGACGTCGATGACCGCGGTGCTGGGTGGCGACCGGGACGAGATCCTGGCCAAGCTCGCCGAACACGGCCTGACCCCGGCCAACGACAACGGCCCCGGCCAGATCGTTGCCGCCGGCACCGTCGACGAGCTGGCCGCGCTGGCCGCCGACCCGCCGGCGAAGGCCCGGCTGATCCCGCTGTCGGTGGCCGGGGCGTTCCACACCCGGCACATGGAGCCCGCGGTGCAGACGCTGGCGAAGTACGCGACCGCGATCAGCACCCACGACCCGCGGACCCGGCTGATCTCGAACCGCGACGGTCACGTCGTCCACGACGGCCGGGACGTGCTGCAGCGGCTCGTCACGCAGGTGAACGCGCCGGTCCGCTGGGACCTGTGCATGCAGACCATGGCCGACCTCGAGGTGACCGGCATCCTGGAGCTGCCCCCGGCGGGCACGCTGACCGGGATCGCACGACGCGCCCTCAAGGGCGTCGAGACATTCGCGCTGAAGACCCCGGATCAGCTCGACGACGCCCGCGCGTTCGTCGAGAAGCATGGCAGCCCGTCGGAGATCGACGCCTCCCCCACCTGGCGCCTGCTGGTCGCCCCGATCAAGGGCACCTTCACCCGGGACGCCGCGGTCCGGCGGGAGTCCGGTGACACCGTCGCGGCCGGAGAGGTCGTGGCCAAGGTCGCGAGCCTCCGCGACGAGGTCGAGGTGACCGCTCCGCACGGTGGCATCGTGGTCGAGTGGCTCGCCGAGGAGGGCGACCCGGTCGCCCCGGGTCAGCCCCTGCTCCGCCTGCACCCCACGGGGAGCGCCTCGTGATCACCGCGTCGAGCGGCGCGCAGTACGCCGGGATCCTCGGGATCGGGTCGTACCGGCCGCGTCGCGTCGTACCGAACTCGGAGATCCTCGAGCAGATCGACTCCAGCGACGAGTGGATCCAGACCCGCTCCGGGATCAAGGAGCGCCGCTGGGCCGGCGATGACGAGACCGTGCTGATGATGTCGGTGAACGCAGCCAAGGACGCGATCGCCGAGTCCGGCATCGACCCGGCCGAGATCGGCTGCGTGATCGTCGCGACCGTCACCCATCTGTACCAGACGCCCGCGATCGCGACCCGGGTGGCGGTCGAGGTGGGTGCCCCGACCGCGGCCGCGTTCGACATCTCGGCGGCCTGCGCGGGCTTCTGCTACGGCGTCGCGATGGCGAACGACCTGGTCCGCGGCGGCAGCGCGAAGTACGTGCTGGCGATCGGCGTCGAGCGGCTCAGCGACATCACCGACCGGACCGACCGCAGTACGGCGTTCATCTTCGCCGACGGCGCCGGGGCTGCGATCGTCGGCCCGGCCGACGAACCGGGGATCGGCCCGGTGGTCTGGGGCTCGGACGGGACGCAGCACCAGGTGATCAGCCAGAAGGAGTCCTGGCAGGAGGTGTTCGGCAGCTTCAACTGGCCGCACCTCACGATGGACGGCAACCCGGTGTTCCGCTGGGCGTCGTACGAGATGGCCAAGACCGCGCAGCAGGCGCTCGACGTGGCCGGCGTGAAGGCCGAGCAGCTCGACGTCTTCGTACCGCACCAGGCGAACATGCGGATCACCGACGCGATGCGCCGGGCGCTCAAGCTGCCCGAGCACGTCAAGGTCGCGCGCGACATCGAGCGGCAGGGCAACACGTCCGCGGCCTCGATCCCGCTCGCGATCACCGCGATGCGCGAGAACGGCGAAGCCAAGAGCGGCGACCTCGCGTTGATCATCGGCTTCGGCGCCGGGCTCGTGTACGCAGCCCAAGTGGTCCGGTTGCCGTAGTCCATAGTTGTCCGGGGCAGCTCAGGTGGCTGCACCGGTAGCCAGCGAAGCTGGTTCTGTCAGCAGAAATCCGAAAGGGAAACCAAGAGATGGCCAGCACCGAAGAGATCCGTTCCAGCCTCGCCGAGATCGTGAACGAGATCGCCGGCATCCCGGTCGAGGACGTCCAGCTGGACAAGTCCTTCACCGACGACCTCGACGTCGACTCGCTCTCCATGGTGGAGGTCGTGGTGGCCGCCGAGGAGAAGTTCGACGTGAAGATCCCCGACGACGAGGTGAAGAACCTGAAGACCGTCGGCGACGCCGTCGCGTTCATCGAGCGCGCCCAGAACGGCTGACGCTTCCGTCACCCGTGCCGGCCCCGGGTGCTCATCGGATCGTTTCCGGTGAGCACCAGCAGTACCCACCCCTCGCTCCCAACCGCACAACGTCCATGTGAAGGATGAGGTAACCATGCCGAAGACCCGAGTCGTCATCACCGGGCTCGGAGCCACGACCCCGCTCGGGGGCGACGTGGCCAGCTCCTGGGAAGGGTTGCTGGCCGGCCGCTCCGGCGCGCGGCGGCTGACCGACGAGTGGGTGCAGAACCTGGCGGTGCAGATCGCCGCACCGGCCGCGGTCGAGCCGACCGAGGTCATCGAGCGGGTCAAGGCCCGCCGGCTGGACCGGACCGCGCAGCTCGCCGTGGTCGCCGCCCGCGAGGCCTGGGCCGACGCCGGCCTGGCCGACTCCGGGCTGGACAAGGAGCGACTCGGCGTCGCGGTGGCCTCCGGGATCGGCGGCCTGCACACCACCCTGGCGAACTACGACGCCCTGCAGTCCAACCCGCGCCGGGTGTCACCGCTCGCGATCCCGATGCTGATGCCGAACTCGTCGGCCGCCTACGTCAGCCTGGAGTTCGGCGCGCAGGCCGGCGTCCACACGCCGGTTTCGGCCTGTGCGTCCGGCAACGAGGCGATCTGGCTCGGCCTGGACCAGATCCGGCTCGGCCGCGCGGACGTGGTGATCGCCGGTGGCGCCGAGGGCGCGATCATGGCGCTGCCGCTGGCCGCGTTCGGGATGATGCAGGCGCTCAGCAAGCGCAACGACGAGCCGGAGAAGGCCTCCCGTCCGTGGGACGTCGACCGCGACGGCTTCCTGCTCGGTGAGGGCGCCGGCATCCTGATCCTCGAGTCGTACGAGCACGCCAAGGCGCGCGGCGCGAAGATCTACGCCGAACTCGCCGGTGCGGGCATCTCCGCCGACGGCCACGACATCGCGCAGCCCGACCCGACCGGTTCGGGTGCCCGGCGGGCGATGCAGCGGGCGCTGTCCGAGGGCGACCTGACCCCGGCGGACATCTTCCACATCAACGCGCACGCCACGTCCACCCCGCAGGGTGACATCGCCGAGTCACTCGCGATCCGGCAGGCGCTCGGCAAGGACGCCGACCACGCGGTCGCGACCGCGCCGAAGTCGATGATCGGTCACCTGCTCGGCGGCGCCGGCGCGGTCGAGTCGATCGCCACCGTGCTGGCCGTGCATCACCGGGTGTCGCCGCCGACCATCAACATCGACAAGCTCGACGACCAGATCGAGCTGGACATCGCGACCGAGCAGCGCAAGCTGCCCGAGGGCGACATCGCCGCGCTGAACAACTCCTTCGGCTTCGGCGGCCACAACGCCGCCATCGCCTTCAAGTCGGTGTAGTTCACATGACCGTCGCCCCGGCGAAGCCCGTCAAGCTTCCTCGTGAGCAGGACCCGCGGAACCCGGTCACCCGTCTGACGAACCTGCTCGACCGAGGCAGCCTGGAGCTGATCACCCCCGACAACCTGTCGGGGATGGTCGCGGCTCGCGGGACCGTCGCCGGGGCCGCGGTGGTCGCCTTCTGTTCGGACGCGACCGTGATGGGCGGCGCGATGGGTGACGAGGGCTGCGAGGTCGTCGTCAAGGCGTACGAGGTCGCGCGGGCGGAGCAGGTACCGATCATCGGGCTCTGGCACTCCGGCGGCGCCCGGCTGGCCGAAGGCGTCCTGAGCCTGCATGCGGTCGGCAAGATCTTCTACGCGATGACCCAGGCGTCCGGGAAGATCCCGCAGCTGTCCGTCGTCCTCGGACCGGCGGCGGGTGGAGCGGCGTACGGCCCGGCCCTCACCGACATCGTCATCCTCGGGCCCGAAGGACGCATCTTCGTCACCGGACCGGACGTGGTCCGCTCGGTCACCGGCGAGGACGTCGACATGCTCCGGCTCGGCGGTCCCGAGCCGCACGGCCGCCGCTCCGGCGTCGTCCACATCACCACCGACTCCGAGGCGGACGCGCTGGAGCAGGCGCGGCGGCTGACCGACCTGCTCGCGAACCAGGGCACGATCGCCACGGACATCCCGGACATCGACCTGTCCGGATTCCTGCCGGAGTCGGCGAAACGCGCGTACGACGTCCATCCGCTGGTCGGAGGGGTGCTCGACGAGGACGCCGCGCCGGCAGGCGTCGAGCTCCACCAGCGCTGGGCGCCGAACATCGTCACCACGCTCGGCCGGCTCGGCGGCCGGACCGTCGGCGTGATCGCGAACAACCCGCTCCGGCTCGGCGGCTGCCTGGACGCGCTGTCCGCGGAGAAGGCGTCCCGGTTCGTCCGGATGTGCGACGCCTTCGGCGTCCCGCTCGTCGTCCTGGTCGACGTACCGGGTTATCTACCGGGCGTGGGCCAGGAGTGGGACGGCGTCGTACGGCGCGGCGCGAAGCTGCTGCACGCGTTCGCGGAGGCCGTCGTACCGCGGGTGACCCTGGTGACGCGGAAGACCTACGGCGGGGCGTACATCGCAATGAACGCGCGGTCGCTGGGCGCTACCCGAGTGTTCGCGTGGCCGCGGGCCGAGGTCGCCGTGATGGGCGCGGTCGCCGCTGTCCGGGTGTTGCACCGGCGCCGGCTTGCAGAGGTGGAGCCGGAGCTCCGGTCGCAGGTCGAGGCCGAGCTGGCCGCCGAACACGAAAAGATTGCCGGGGGCATCGATCGCGCCCGCGAGATCGGCGTCGTCGACGAGGTCGTCGAGCCGACCCGCACTCGTACGGCACTGGCCGGCGCGCTGGCTCAGGCCGAGGCCGACGGACCGCGCCGTGGTGCCCACGGCAACATTCCGCTCTGAAAGCCTGAAGGGCGCGAACCCTGAGGTTCGCGCCCTTCACGTGGTGCGGCCGCTGTTGTTCACAACCACCGGGGGTGTCCCGACACCCGGTGGCCCAGCGGCCACGGCCCCTCCCACCCATGTGGAATGTCTGATGCTCAGTCTCACCGAAAAGTTCGGCCAAGTCTGTGGGCTTCAGAGCTTTCTTCCGAAGTTCTCAGGATCTCCTTAGCCAACCCGCCTCAGACGACCTGGTGCAGCCAGCGCACGGGCGCGCCGTCGCCGGCGTAGCGGAAGGGCTCGAGTTCGTCGTCCCAGGGGCGGCCGAGCAAACGCTCGACCTCCTCGGTCAGGTCGGCCTCGCCTGCGGCCGCCTTCAGCATCGCGGCCTTCAGCCGCTCCTCGGGGACCATGATGTCGCCGTGGACGCCGGTGGTCGCATGGAAGATGCCGAGCTCGGGCGTGAACGAGTACCGCTCGCCCTCGGCGCCGTTGCTCGGCTCCTCGGTGACCTCGAACCGCAGCTTCTGCCAGCCGCGCAGGGCGGAGGCGAGCTTGGCCGCCGTGCCGGCCTCGGCCTGCCAGGACAGCTCGGCCCGGTACGTGCCCTGCGCCGCTGGTTGCGGCGTCCAGTCCAGTTTCACGGGCACGCCAAGGACGCCGCCCGCGGCCCACTCGACATGCGGGCACAACGCTGACGGCACCGTGTGGACGTACAGCACGCCACGAGTCGTCGCCACCGGGACCTCCTGTGCTCGAGGGGCGCCTTCCCCAGCGTTCTCGAAGCAGCTCGTCGATCGTCGGTGCACTCAGTCCCTCAGGGCATCACAAGATGACCCGCGAAACACTTGACCATCTTGCACCACCGCTCCCACGAACACCAGTAACCTCGCCGTGTCAACCACATCACCGTCGTGTCGCACCGGATGACAGAGCTACGCCGAAGGAGGCTCAAATCGGGGCGGCGCGGGTACTGATACAGGTATGGGCGAATTCCAGGCCGTCGGAGGGAAACTCGAGCGCGGCCTCATCTGGGTCTTCATCGTGGTGCCTACCCTCGCGGTGCCACTGGCAATCTACTTCGCCTGGGGCGGCTGGATCGGCTGGCACGACATCGTGCTGCTGGTCGTGTTCTACGTGATCACCACCACCGGTATCGGCATGGGATACCACCGATGTTTCACGCACGGATCTTTCAAGAGCACGCGTGGCCTCAAGATCGCCCTCGCGGTCGCCGGGACGCTGGCGCTCGAAGGTCCGGTCATCCGCTGGGTGGCCGACCACCGCAAACATCACAAGTTCTCCGATCGAGAGGGCGATCCGCACTCGCCCTGGCGCTACGGCACCACCGCGTGGGCGGTCACCAAGGGGTTCGTCTTCGCCCACGTCGGGTGGGTGCTGTGGGGCGAGGATCGGGCGGAGCCCAAGCACTACGCCCCGGACCTGCTGGCCGACCGTGACCTGGTGGCGGTCTCGCGGCTCTTCCGTCCGCTGGTGGCCGTATCTCTCTTGGCGCCCGCGCTCATCGGTGGGCTGTGGGACAGGTCGTGGCACGGCGCAGCGACCGGATTCTTCTGGGGAACTCTGGTCCGGATCGCCCTGATGCACCATGTCACGTTCTCGATCAACTCGATCTGCCACGTCACAGGTAACAAACCGTTCGTCTCCCGCGACCGGGCGGGAAACGTCTGGTGGCTGGCCATCCTGAGCCAGGGCGAGTCCTGGCACAACCTCCACCACGCCGACCCCACCTGTGCCCGCCACGGCGTACTCAAAGGCCAGATCGACATCAACGCCTGGTTCATCAAACAGGCCGAACGCCTCGGCTGGGCCTACGACGTCAGATGGCCGAACCAGCAACGCCTCGAACGAAAACGCGCAGCCGCGTGACCGAGGCGTAGACTCCGCACCATCCGGAATCGATGACATCCGCGCCGAGGTGCCAGTCGCACCGGCCACCCGCTAGGGCGTTGCCAATGACTGACAGTTCACCCGGCCCGTCGACGCCGTCCCCGGCACCCGGGCCAGGACGCGATGCGGTGGCATCGGACTCCATGGTCGACCTGACCATCCGGACCGCGGGCGCGGTGCGGCACGCACCACGCCTGCTTCGGGCCTGGATGACGGCGACCGAGACCTGCGTGCGTGACGACACAGGAATGCTCCTGTGGCTTGCGACTGACAGTCAGATCGCGTGGGTGTACGACGGTCAGCTCACCACATCCCCGCCGCTGGACGACAACGCTGCCGGTGAGGTCGTGTGGTGGGAACCCGCAACCGAGGTATCCGCGCTCCGCGATCTCCGTTCGGCAGCCTTGTGGCTCGGGGCAGAGCACGAGCCCGTTCCCGTCGTGGACGACGCCCGGCTGTCCGGCAAAGAGGTCGACTGGTTCACCGTCCCGCACGAGCAGGTCAGGAACCTGCGCATCGCGCGCGATAGCGCGACCGGCACCGTCATGCACATCAGCGGCACCGATCCGGTGCACGGTGACCTGCTCGTCGAGGTCACCGCGATCCACGTGCTTCCGCGCAACGACGCCACGTTTCAGCCACAGCTCAACCTGTGATGCGGCTCGTTGACGCCTAGGGGAAGCGGGTTGCCAGGGCGATGCAGGCGCCGGCGGCGGCTAGCGTCAGGAGCATCGCGATGCCGGCGAAGCGGGCGGTGATCTCCTTGTCGACCTTGTCGTAGCCGACCGAGGAGCCGATGTTCTTGTAGACGTCCTTCAGTTCGCCCGCGGACTCGGCCGTGTACGCCTCGCCGCCGCTGATCTCGGCGATGCTGCGCAGTTCGGTGCGGTCCGGTGGCACGCGCTGCCGGATCCCGTCCATCTCGATGAAGCCGGAGTCGGTGCCGAAGCAGATCGTGTAGATCGGCGTGTTCTTCGCCTTCGCGGCCTGCGCGCCCTCCTGGGCGGTCCGGCCGACCGTCCGCTTGCCGTCGGACAGCATTACGATCCGGGCCGGGGCCGGGTCGTTCGGGTGCGCCGGGTCGGCGGGGACCTGGGTGAGCGCCTGCAGCGAGGTGAAGATGCCCTCGCCGGTCGCGGTCGACTCGGCCAGTTCCAGGCCGTCGATCGAGCGGTCGACCGTGGCCCGGTCGGTGGTCGGCGGCACGATGATGGACGCCGTACCGGCGAAGTTGACCAGTGCGACGTTGAACTTGGCCGGCAGCGAGTTCACGAACTCCTTGGCCGACTCCTTCGCGGCCTCCAGCCGGTTCGGCTCGATGTCGGTCGCCATCATCGACAGCGACACGTCGATCGCGACCACGATCGTGGCCCGCTCGCGCGGCACCTTCACCTGGTCCTTCGGCTGCGCGAACGCGAGGATGCAGGCCAGCGCGGCCAGCAGCGCCAACCCGACGGCCAGGTGCCGCCGCCACTGCGGGCGCCGTGGCGCGACGCGGTCCAGCAGCGCGATGTTGGTGAAGCGCAGCGCGTACTGCGAGCGACGGTGCTGAAGGAAGATGTACCCCGCGACGATCAGCGGGATGAGCAGCAGGAACCACAACCGCCCGGGCGACAGGAACTGCATCAGCGAGCCACTCCCTTCGGCGGTTGGTGCAGGCGGGGCGCAACCCGCCGGTACGCGAGCACGAACCGCACGGTGTCGGCGACCCAGTCCCGGTCGGTCCGCAGTACCAGATGTCCCGCACCTACCCTACGCAGGGCGGCCCTGGTTCGTTCCCGCTGCGCGAGCGCCGCGACCGCGAACGCGTCCCGGACCTTGCGCCGCCGGGTGTCGATCTCGCGGACCTCGCCGGTCTCGGGGTCACCGATCGTGACCACGCCGATGTTCGGGAGTTCGAGCTCGCGGGGGTCGACGATCTCGACCGCGAGCACCTGGTGCTGGGCGGTCAGCTTGCGCATCGCGCGCTCCCAGGACGGCTCGATCTGGCTGGCCACCTCGCCGTCCTGCGGGGTGAGGAAGTCCGACACGATCACCCGCAGGCCACGCTTGCGCTGCGTCCGCGCCATCGACTCCAGCGCGGCGGCCAGGTCGCTGCGGTGCGCCTCCTGGTCGCCCTCGAACTGCTCGGCCAGCAGGGCGCGGAGCAGGCCGTACAGCGCCAGGCGCCCGGAGCGGGCCGGCCAGCGCCGCAGCGCCGAGTCGCGCAGCATCAACCCGCCGAACCGGTCGCCGAGCCGGTGGGTGAGGAACCCGACGGTCGCGACGGCGGCGACGGCTAGCTCGCGCTTCTCGAGGTTCGACGTACCGAAGTCCATCGAGGCGGACAGGTCGACCAGCGCCCAGGTCTCCAGCTCACGGTCCGCGATCAGGTCGCGGACGTGCGGGATCGTGGTCCGCGCGGTGACCGCCCAGTCCATCCGGCGGACGTCGTCGCCGACCTGGTACTCGCGGGCCTCGGCCAGCTCGGTGCCAGGACCGGGCAGCAGGCCGAGGTGTTCGCCGTGCAGGTAGCCCTCCAACCGCCGTACGACGGTCAGCTCGAGCCGCCGCAACGCACGCTCGGGAGCAAGCTGCGAGATCGTCATCGCAGCTCGTGGATCGGGTCGGTTGGGCACTACACGAACTCCGGGCGGCCGGTGCCGTCGGTGCCGTCGCGCCAGACCGGCTGCGGCGGCGGGACGGTGGCCAGGATGCGCTCGATCACGGCGCGCGGGTCGATGTTGTCCGCGACCGCGTCGAAGGTCAGGCCGAGCCGGTGGCCCATCACGTCGAGCGCGACGGTCTGGATGTCGCTGGGCAGCAGGTAGTCGCGGCCGTGGATCAGCGCGAGTCCCCGGCCGGCGGCGATCAGGCCGAGGGTGGCCCGCGGGCTGACGCCGAGCTCGATGATCGGCTCCAGGTCCGGCAGGTGGAAGTCGGTCGGCGTCCGGGTCGCCATCACCAGGCGGACGGCGTACTCCGCGACCAGGTTGTGGACGAACACCTGCTCCGCGGACCGCTGCAGCTCGAGGATCGTCTCCGGCTTCAGCACCTGCCGCGGCTCCGGCGGGTCGACGCTCATCCGGCGGAGGATCTCGAACTCCTCGTGGCCGCGCGGATGGGGTACGTCGATCTTCACCAGGAACCGGTCGCGCTGCGCCTCGGGCAGCGGATAGACACCCTCGGACTCGATCGGGTTCTGGGTGGCGATCACGATGAACGGCTTCGGCATCGGGAAGGTCTGGCCGCCGATCGACACCTGCCGCTCGGCCATCAGCTCCAGCATCGCGGACTGCACCTTGGCCGGCGCGCGGTTGATCTCGTCGGCCAGTACGAAGTTCACGAACGTCGGGCCCAGCTCGATGTCGAAGGCCTCGCGGGTCTGCCGGTAGATCCGGGTGCCGACGATGTCGGAAGGAACCAGGTCGGGAGTGAACTGGATCCGGGCGAACGAGCCGCCGACCACGCTGGCGAAGGTCCGGACCGCCAGCGTCTTGGCGACGCCCGGAACACCCTCGAGCAGGCAGTGACCCTTGGCCAGCAACGACACCATCAGGGTCTCGACCATGTGCTCCTGGCCGACGATCACCCGCTTGACCTCGCCGACGGCCTCGCCGATCAGCCGGGACTGCTGGGCCACCGTTCCCGCCGGCACCGTGGTTTCGGTCATGCCTGTCCTTCCGGGGCCCGCACGCGAGCCTTGTCAAACACTCTCAATCCCCACTTGCAACACCGGGTATTCCATCAGATCGCCGGGGCCAGCGCCCGCGGAGCCCCGTCCCATCCTCCCCCGCCGTGCAAATCGGTGCTGTGGCGACAGTGCTACCAGGCATGTGGTGGGATTGGGGTGATGACTGCGACCGAATCCCAGACCGAGGTGCAGCCGGCCGCCGAGCCGGCCGCGCCGCCTGCGCTGGAGATTCCGGCGGCGCTGCCGCTGCAGCCGGAGGACCCGCCGCGGGTCGGCGAGTTCTGGTTGCGCGGCCGGCTCGGCGCGAACGCGGCCGGTTACCTGTACGCCGCCAGCACCGACGACGGCCGGGACGCGATCGTCGCGATGATGACCGAGGGCTCCGCCGACGACGCCGCCGCCCGGGAACGGTTCGTGAACGCCGTCGACGAGCTGCCCGAATCCGCCGTACTGGCGCACAACGACGCCGACGACGACGATCTGGCGCTCTGGGCCGCGATCGGCCCGATCCGTCCCGACGACGGGTCCAGCGCGGCGTCCGACGAGCGGCTGATCGCCGAACGCCGGGGCGAGGACATCCTGTCCGCGGTACTGATGGACCGGATCCCGCAGCCCGGGAAGCTCCGCGGCCCGGACTTCCGCCACTACTGGGAGAACCGCCGGCGTCCGGGTCTGTTCCGGATCTGGCCGCTCCCCTGGCCGAACGCGCTGCGACCGGCGTCCCGCTGGGCCCTGGCGCTCGCGTTGCTGACCATGGCCGTGATCATGGCGCTCGCGGTGTTCCTGGCGTGGCTGCTGTTCCGGAACGCGCCGCCGCTGGAGCCGCCGCCCGTCGTACCGACGCCGACGAACACCGCGACCGTCACGATCACGCCGACCACCCCGCCGCCTGGGACGGGCTCGCCGACCAGCAGCCCGACGGTGCCGGTGACGCCGACGACCGGGATCCCGACGTCGCTGCCGACCGATTCACCTGGTGGTAGTTCGACCCCGGGGTCGAAGTTCTAGCTGCGGCTTGGCGGTCCGGGGTTTTCCTGGTTACGAGGACAGCAAGCGGAGCAGCTCCGGGTCCTTCCACAGGCGCTCGGGTACGGGCCGGCGGACCAGCGCGGCGTCGGCACGAATCTCTGCCGGTGATTTGGCGGTGATCAGGACCGAAGTGACGGCGGGATGCCTGCCCGGGAACGCGAGTGCGGCCTGCGGCAGCGACACGCCGTACCGCTCGCAGACGGCAGAGATCCGTCGTGCCTTGACGGTTTCCGGTCGGAGCACGAGGGCGCCGGAGACGATCACCGAGACGCCACGCGCTTGGCAGCTGTCGAGCAGCGGTCTGGCCTGTCGGTCGAGCAGCGAGTAGTGGCGGGTGAGGAGTACACAGTCCAGGTCGACCTCCTGGACCAGGCGGTCGAGTTGCTGCCAGTCGTCGGCGACGGCGCCGACTGCTTTGATCACACCGTCGCGGCGGAGCTCCTCGAGGACCGGGTACTCCGCTGCATTGGCCGCGAGCACCAGGTCCACCGCGAGGCCCAGTCGCTCGCTGCTTCTTCGAACATCACCCTCCGGGTCTTCACCGCGGGTCCTGATCGACAGGAGGTACTCGCCCCGCGGCCGCGGCTGGAGCGCCCTACCGAGCCGTTCCTCGGAGGCGCCGTTCTTTGCAGACGTGTCGAAGAACCGGATGCCGGCCTGGTATGCCGCGTCGACCGTGGCGATCGCCGTCTGCTCGTCGGAGTCACCAAGCTGCGAGCCGCCGAGCCCGAACCGCGGCGGCCGAAACCGAACGGTCGAACGCGACGACAGCACATGACTAGGCATGGTCACCGCCCTCACCTCCGCCGGTCGACTACCTACAGGATCGTGGCTCGGCACCGTTCTCGCATCTCGAACCCCGCCCTGTCACGCCGCCAGCGGGACGTTGACCCACGACGGATCGCCGGCAGGTGAACTGAACGTGACGGTCGACCCGATCACGCTCCGGCCGAGGTACCGCGGGTCGACCGTGTCCACCACGAGCACGAGGTGATGCCCGGCCGGCACCTCCCAGCTCGTCGCCTCGAGTTGTACGTCGAGCGTGACCGCCTTGCCCGGCGTTGCCCCGCGCAACGTGTAGGGCTTGTGCGACATCAACGACCCGATGCCGAGCGCATCCACGTCGTACAAGTACGCAAACAGCGACGTCGACGCCGCCGAAGGTTGCACCGTGACGTGCACCCTCGGCGTACCGTTCACGACTGCCGTCCGGTCGAACGCCGGACCGGACCAAACCCCCGCGAACGACCGGTCGACGAGCGGCGTCGCCACACCTGTGGGGATCGTCAGCAATCCTTGCAGCGCGCCGGAAACCAGCGCGACGCCGCTGTCCGCCACCGTCGGTACGCCGGCCCCGATCGTGCGGCTCCATCCGCTCGACGCCGTGCCCTGCAGCGCACCCGCCTTGGTGAGGTACGACGTACGAGCCTGCCCGACCGCCGCCCAGTCGGCGTACCCGCGCCAGGTCCCGCGCTGCGACTTGAGATGCACCGGCGGCTCCCGATCGGCGCCGTTGTCCGCACCCGTGAGGTAGTGCCGCAGCCAGCCGGCGAGCTCGTCACAGGTCTCGTTGGGCAGGCCGATCGCGCCGGTGGCCTCCGGTGTGGCGTGGTCGCCGTGGGCGAGCAGCAGCCGCTTCGGACCGGTCAGCCTGGTGAAGAAGTCCGTGTACTGCGAGGGCGGGAAGATCGAGTCCTCGAACGCGTTCGCCAGGAACACCGCGGGATGGTTCGCGTTCAGATCGTCGACAACCGTCGCCGCCGAACGCACCGGCGAAAGCTCCTTCGCCTCCGCGATCGCGCCGTCGAAGTCACCGCCGACGAACTTCGCCTGCAGCGACGCCAGCTCCGGCCCGGGCCGTCCCGTGACGTTGCCCAGGGCAATCAGTCCGGCGACCGCCTGCAACGCGACCGTGTCGTTCGGGTCCAGCGAGCGAATCAGGTCCGCCCACCCGCTGAGCGCGCCGACGGCCCGGATCCGCGGATCCTTCGCGGCGGCAAGCAGCGCCGTACCAGCGCCGTACGAGATCCCGACGGCCGCGACCCGGCTCGTGTCGGCAGGCGTGTGCTGACCGGCCCAGTCGATCACCTTGCTCACGTCGGCCACGGTCGGCGGCCCGGCGATGTCGATCCCGCCGCCGGTGTCCCAGAACCCGCGACTCGAGTACGAGATGACCTGGAACCCGGCGGTGGCCAGCTTCGCGCCCTGGCCAACGTACTCGGCGTTCGGCACGCCCCAGCTCGACGGCATCACCACGAGCGGGAACGGGCCGTCGCCCTGCCCGGTCGGCGTCAGTACGACCGCGCCGATGCTGATCCCGTCGGCGCCCGGGATGCGCTGGTACGCCGTACTGAAACCTGCCGCGGTCTGACTGGCGTCGGCCCGCGGGCCGATCGCGATCAGCGTCAGGGAGACTGCGAGGGCGGCGGCAAGTCTGCGCACGGGGTACCTCCGGCGATCGGGAATTACCGGAGGGTAACCAACGGGGTGCCGCTCTGTCACTATCGCAGCACGGTGAGTACCGGATTGACGCCGGTCGCCTCCACGGACCACGCCCAGAGCCGCTGCGCGAGCTCCGGATCCTGCGCGGTCCGGGTCGGCAGTACGACCTTCGGCCTGCCGCGGTACTCGAAGAAGCCCGGCCCGACGTACGAGCCCGGGCGCAGGTCGGCGTACGTCGCGGCGTACAGACTCGGCCATGCACCGGCCGCGGCCGACTGTGCGACGAGCCGCGTCGCGGCACCCGCGAACCGCGCCCGCCGGACGTTCCCGGCGAGCTCCGGACCGGCGATCTGCAGCTGCGTCGCCGCGTAGCCGGGATGCGCGCCGACGCTGAGCAACTCGGCTCCGGCGGCGCGGACGCGGCGGTCGAGCTCGAGCGTGAAGAGGAGATTCGCGAGCTTCGACTTCCCGTACGCCTCCCACTTCCGGTACGTACCGGCCGGCCTCCGCAAGTCGTCCTCGCTGATACCACGGACGGTCTTGTGCATGAACGAGCTGACCGTCACCACCCGGCTGCCGGTGAGCAGCAGCGGGAGCAGCCGCCCGGTCAGCGCAAAGTGCCCGAGATGGTTGGTCCCGAGTTGCAGTTCGAACCCGTCGACGGTCTGCCGGTACGGGGTCGCCATCACGCCGGCGTTGTTGATCAGCAGGTCCAGCCGGTCGTACGTCGAACCGACCTCCTCGGCGGCCCGCTGCACACTCACCAGATCGGCCAGGTCCAGCTCGAGCACCGTCGGCGCCCGGCCGCCCTTCTGGGTCAGCGTTTCCGCGACCCGCGCCGCCTTCTCCGGGTTGCGCGCGGCAACTATCACGTCGGCGCCGTGTCTGAGCAGCTCCAGCGCGGTTTCGTACCCGAGTCCGCTGGTCGCGCCGGTGACGAGGGCCCGTCGCCCCGTGAGGTCAGGAATGTCCGCCGTACTCCAGGTCATGCGCCCACAGTAGTCATGGGCGCACGACCTGGTTGCGTACTAGAGGATCTTGCGGGCCTTGAACGCGTCGGTCACCGTCTGCGCCGCGGCCTTCCCGTACATCAGCCGGGCGGCCTGGACGGTGTCCTGCGCCGCAGCCGCGAACGACGTGTCCGGGTCGTAGAAGAACGTCGCCTCGAGGATCAGCTTGTCCGCCTTGGCCCGGCCGAGGGACTTCTGGATGTCCCAGAGCGCCCGCGACCAGATCTCGCCGTCGTCGTGGACCTCACCGTCGATGTCGTCGGTGGTCTTGGTCCCGTCGGTACGGCGCAGGCAGTGCGGCTCGTCGGTCGTGTACGACGTCGCGTCCCAGTCCATCACGCACGGCAGGTTGAAGCCCTTGCTCACCGGTACGGAGTTCGTCACGGCCCAGTAGTCGCCGAAGCCCTCGCCGATCGCGCCGGCCTGCTCCGACTCACCGAAGCCCGGCACCACGTCGTCCTGGATCGCGTGCCCGTACTCGTGCCAGATCACCTCGGCGTCTTCGGCATCGTCGACCCCGCCCTCACCGGTGGTGATCATGTCCGTCGACGGGTCGTAGAACGAGTTGTCCCCGGCGTACGTGTCGACGCTGAAGTCCTGCGACTCGTTGTTGACGTCGGTGAACCCGAGCTTCTGGATGTACTCCTGCGTCTGGTTGATGTGGTAGTACACCATCACCTGTTCGAACTTGTCGTTCGCGCGCTGGTAGACGAAGGTGTTGGTCTTGCTCTGGGCGATACCGCCCTTAGCTTCCTTGATGTTGACGTAGGAGCCGTCGAGCTTGCCGGAACCGTCCAGGTTGCGCAGGATCACGTTCTTCTGCGCGAGGAACAGAGCGTCCTGGTTCTTGTCGTTCATGTCGGTGAGCTTCTCGTTCTGCTCGCTCACCACCGGGTTCGGGTCGAACACCGAGCCGCGGCCGTCGATGTTGTCGCTGATCACCTTCGACTCGACGACACTGCCGGTCTTCGCGTCGACCAGCGACCGGCTCACACCTTCGGTCGAGCGGCTGGTGACGTTCCAGACCAGGCGGGCGTTCGGTCCGCCGATGACCGCGAGCTGCGCGGCGCCGCTCGTCGCGGCCGGTTGCCTCACCAGGCTCTTGTTCGGCCCGGCGTCCCGCTGCGCGCGAGCCGTGACGGTCGCATTCGCGGCCTGGGTCGCGGAGGCCGGAGCCACCTTCGCGTTGACGTCCAGGTTCGCCGGTACGGCGTCCCGGCCGTCAGCGATCTCGACGGCGCCGTTCTTGCCGACGTGCTTCGCGTAGTACCCGTTGACGACGGGCAGGCCCTTGAACGTCTGCTGGTACCAGTAATGCTTGCCGAGCAGCGATGTCTTGGTCTTGATCAACTTCAGGCCGTTTGGATTCGCCTGCGCGCCGGCGGCGCTTGTGAATGATAACCCGAGCGAAACAGAGGCCAGTCCGACCGTGACGGCCAGCAGCGCCTTACGGCGTTTCGTCATACGTTTCCCTCCCACGTCCGTGTTGCGTAACGCAACCACTACGGTCCGTCGAACCCTAGTTCCGCGCAGTACTCACTGGGAAGCGGATCGTGACGTTGGCAAGGGAAAACCCTTGGCCGGGTACTCCCGCAGTACCAGCGAAGTGCTCACCGGCCCGAACCGGCCGATGCTGTCGACCACCTGCTCGAGCCGTCCGGCGTCGGTCGTGTGCACGTCGAGCAGGAAACAGTCCTCACCGGTCAGCCGGTACGTCGCGACGACCTCGGGCAGCGTCGCGAACAACTCGACCGCCTCGGCGATCCGGGCGTGCGACGTACGCAGCCGTACGACGGCGTGGATGTTCAGCCCGATCCGCGCCGGGTCGACGACCGCCCGGTACCCGGTGATCGTCCCGGTCCGCTCGAGCCGCTGGATCCGCGCCGACACCGCCGGCTGCGACAACCCCACCTTCCGCCCGATATCAGCCCCACTCAGCCGCCCGTCGGTCTGCAGGATCGCCAGGATCGCCCGATCGATCGAATCCAATGAACCAGTCGTTGCCTCGCTCATCGACCTTCATTTCATCAGCTGACGCCGTCTTCCGGCGATGACTCCCCCATCATGGCAGCCATCCCACCCTTTATGGAGGCTCGATGACCTACATCATCATCCCCGGCCTGGACGGCTCCGACGAACACCACTGGCA
The DNA here is from genome assembly GCF_006715085.1 of Kribbella jejuensis. Lineage (NCBI taxonomy): Bacteria > Bacillati > Actinomycetota > Actinomycetes > Propionibacteriales > Kribbellaceae > Kribbella > Kribbella jejuensis. Next base: position 772,449 of record NZ_VFMM01000004.1, read on the forward strand.
ATCCCACTGGGAGGCCACGCTCCCCGCCGTACGTATCCAGCCGACGTCCTGGACGTCCCCCGACCTGACCGACTGGACCAACGCCATCACCCGAGCCGTCAACTCCGCCCCGACCCCCGTCACCTTCATAACCCACAGCCTCGGCTGCCACGCCGCAGCCCACTGGCTGACCACCCAAGACCCGAGCTTCGTCCGAGGCGCCTTCCTAGTAGCCCCACCAGACCCCCAAGCCCCCACCTTCCCCACCGCCCGCCTCCCAACCTTCACCTCCCTACCAACCCACCCCCTCCCCGTCCCCGCCCTCCTCCTAGCCAGCACCAACGACCCCTACTGCCCCCTCCCCACCGCCACCCACCTCTCCAAAGCCTGGAACGCCCCGCTAATCCCCCTGCCCAACCTCGGCCACATCAACAGCACCACCAACCTCGCCGCCTGGCCCCAAGGCCGCCACCTCCTAACGGCCTTCGAGGCCGGCCTGAGCGACCGCTAAAGCACTACAGCCCGACCCCAAAGGGGCCGAGCTGTAGTACCTCGCACTTACGAACGCCGAACCTGCAAAAGCAGGGCCGACCCCGCAGCCACAAGCGGCAAAAGCCCCGGACAGAACACCCCGACCACGGCAACAACGATCAGGACAACCTGAGCAGCCCGCCGAAGCAGACCAATCAAACTCCCCATCAACAAAGAAAGCACCATGTGGTACTTCTGTCTTTTCACATAGGGCTAGCAGGACCGACGCCAGCCGGGCGCGTGCTCCTGTATGGTTCTGATGTCGACGGAGGTGCGCTAACACCGACGATGTCGATGAGGCCGCGGCGCATACAACGGATCGAGCTCCGTGCGCCGCGGTCTGCTTGTGTCCGGAGATTCACCGGGGCCGGCGCGGCCCGAACGCCGTTCGATCGCTCGAGCGTGGATCAAGGTATGTAGGCGCCGATACCTCGCACACGGTCTTACACAACTATTTTCTGCATATCAACTGTTCGCTCCGCGCGTTCCTCGACGCAGAACAGCAGATTCCGGCGAGTGGACCGGACGTCACCGAAGCGTAGGCTGACCGCTCAGTGATTACCCCACGCCGCCGGAGGAATTCCAGCCGCCTGCTCGATTGTGTGTACGCGCTCAACGAGCGACGGCGTACTCGACATCACCTGCGCTCGTCTGCTTCCGTCCCGGCCGAGGCTCTGCTGATGCTGCATCTGCCAGCCATACAGAACCTGTACCAGTGTTGTGCCGTACCCGAGCATCGCAGCCTTCTTGTCTGCCTCCTTGACGCGCCAACGACTCAGCCAAGCGAGCAGCGGTGGAGCGATGAATGGGGTCAGAAAAAGAATCGGCCACACATAACCGTGGCCGAACGTGATCGCTGCCAGCACAATGCCGGCGTAGGCCATAACCATGAATCCACCAATGACACATCCGAGCGCTGGCACACGCCGCATCAGGCGTGCGACCGCCCGCACCACAATCAAGCCACCGCGCGCTGGGATCGAGTACCAGAAGTCAATCAAGCTCAGCCAGGCCCGACCGCCCAAATGGTGACTCAGTTCGTGAGCGAGCGCCGCCTCCAGATGCTGGGGAGGCAGCGTGTACAAAGCCCAGCGGGTCACCCCAACCGTATGACCAGGAGTCGGGGTCGCGTTCACTTCGTCGGATTCCTGGATCCACAGCGAGAATCGTCCATGGACGACGCCGGCTCGCTGAAGCAACTGATGCCATACCGGAGCAAGCCGCTGCTGTTCGATCAGAGTCGGCTTGCGGAGCCGGAAGAGATGCTTCGCCAGAAGCTCCTCCGTGGAGGGTGCAAAGATCAACGCCCCAGAGAGGATCCACACAGCGATAACGATCCAGCCCCAGCCGAAGCCGATCGCCCCCGCGACCCAAACAACCAGAACCAAGCTCCAAAAGAACCAGGGAACGGCCGACAGGAGTGCGGTCCATGCAGACGCCTCTGGCAAGGCCCGGTCCCGATGGTCCGACCGCGTCCCGTCAGGTCCTGGCAACTGCGGCGGCCTGGGCGGAAAGGGATGACCGTGTTCAGGATGACCCGGAGGCGGAACCTGGTTGGGACCTGGGCCCTCTGCACCGTTCTGGTTGTAGGGATCACCAGGGCCGGTCATCGGCTCTCCTATCGATCTGGGCAGATGTCTTGTCCATTATCAGTACAGGGAGACGTGGACGTGGTCGAAGTGGCCGCCGGTGGCGTCGGTGGGGTTGTAGACGCCGCCGCCGTTGTAGGGGATCCAGGTGCCGCGGCGGGCTGACCAGATCTTGCCGTACCAGATGACGTAGTGGACGCCCGTCTGGCCGGCGGTCTTGACGGCCCAGTTGGCGATCTGGTCGCCGCGGGTGCGGGCGGGGGGCGACTTCCGGGCGTCGGCACCGACCATGACGTCGCACGCTTTGCCGCGCGGGTGATCGCTGGTCGGGTTCCACGCGTGTGCGTCCCAGCAGCTCATGCTGAGCGCGCCGAGGTTCTTGCGGGCTTCTGCGACCCACGCCGCGGTACGCGGAGTGACCAGCCCGCCCGTACCGGTCGGGTCCTTGATCGTCGCCGTTTGTTCCGGCCACACACCGTTGACGGGTTTTCCGGCTGTCAGTCCGCCCGACTGGTCGCAGTTGTCGTCCTGAACGCCGTCAACAACCGAACCGCCCTGCGGCGCGTCCGCCCGCCCGGCGTACGGGTTACCGGCCCGGGTGAGGTCGATGCCCGCGGCCGCAGCAATGTCACGAGCCTCCGACTCGCGTTGTGCGTACCGATCAGGGAACGCGGACACCTGGACGGCTTGCGCCGCATCGCCGAGCGCCATCGATGGCCACCCGTTGATGTCCACCAGGCCCGGCGGAGATGGCGGGCCCTTCCCACCGAAGAACGCGTTGATCGCGTACTCCGGCGTCTTGGTGATCTGGTCGGCCGTGCCCCACCCCGCCGAGGGTCGTTGCTGGAAAAGACCAACCGAGTCACTGTCGCCGTACGTAAGGTTCTGCAGGTCTGACTCGACCAGCGCCGTCATCAACGCGACCAACGTCGCCTTGCCCGGCAGACCGCGCTTCACCGCGACGCTGTCGATCAGCTTCGCCCATCCAATCTGAGTCTCGCGGAGCGGACCGTTCGGATTCGGGTCGCCGCCTTGACCTGGGATACCGGTACTGCAAGCGGCCTGCGTCGTCGTACCGCCGCCGAAGGGCGCGAGCATCAACAGGCTCGCGACGCCGATCAGCGCCAGCGCGACCGCCCCCTTGGCGAACCATCCCCGGCGCGCGACCGAGAGGAAGCCACGACCGAGATCACCCTCGTCGAACATCCCAGTCCCCTGCCGTCATGGTCCGGTACCACCAGACACATCGCTAATCACCCATTGGCCGTTCTGGTTGGTCAGCGTGACGAGCAGGGGAACGTCGAACCGCTGGGCATGTTTTCCGGTGACGTCGATGGTGATCTTCACGAAGCGAGTGATCCGGCTAGGAGTGTCGACCGGCGCATCCGCGGTGGCCGGCGGTGCGCTGACCGGTGCTGACAACACGGTCGACTTCCCGCCGTCGTTCTTGAGCGCGTCGTACGTCGGATCTCCCGCAGCTGTGAAGCTCGAGGCGACCTCGTCAGTCATGTACTTCGCGCACTTCTCCACCAGCGCGGCGTAGGTTTCGGCGCTCGGGTCACGGGTGTAGAAGGCTCGCGCCCACGTACCTACTACGTCGTTCGCCAGCGCGATGTCGTCGGCCGATGGACGTTGGCTCACTGGCGGTGGAGTGGTGAGCGGGGTCGTGATCGGCGCAGTCCCTTGGTTGGCTTGGCTTGCCGGAGCAGTTGGGAGCACCACCGAGCGCCCAGGCGTCAGGATGCTGATCGGGGAACCGTCGTCCTTGCTCTTGCCGCCGAGCAGGCGCGGAAGTCCACCGCCCACGCCGAGAATGACGACGGCGACGATGACAACGAGTACGACGATGGCGGCCGGACTTGTCGGCTCCGCCTGACGTTGGCTGCGCAGGAACGCCATCCGTTGGGCGTGATCGTCACGCCGCCAGTTCTTCTTGGCGCGACGCCGCTGGCGGCCGTTGAGGTCGTCGAGCTCCTCGGGGTAGTCGTAGTCGTTGCTCATCAACGACCGCCAGCTGTCCGGTGCATCCGGGCGGCTGCGGTCGGCGTCCGAGTTTCTTGGGTCAGTCGCAGGATGGCGTGACTGACCAGCGCCTTCTCTACGGTCCTGTGGCGAACCTGAATTCCGGGACATCTGCCATCACCTGCGCGTCGGTACGTGCACCGTCACGCCGTCCTTGCTGACGGCCGAGTAGTCCCGGAACCGCCTGGACTGCGACGGCACCGCCTTCCGCCGCGCCCGCTGCCCCTTCGGCGGCCCTTCCCGCAAACTCGCGGAATGCGTATGAATCCGAGGCTCGTACCGAACGTCATTAGGACTCGCCGCCACAGGCCGCCGAGAATGCCGAGCCTTCTGCCCGTCGGCGGACGCACTCCGAGAATTGCCGGAGGCGGAACCCGTTGGAACGGCAACACCAGAAGTCGTCACCGTGATCGTTCGCCTCTTACCGGTTTCACCCGACTGCGAGCGGGCCCGAGCCAAGTTGAGCGCCGAGGTGCCGCGAACTGGCCCGGCGGGCGCTGTGACGCGACTGTCTGAGCCCGCAGCGGCCGGTCCACCCAACAGCCCACCGCTCCCTGGAGCCGAGTTGCCAGTACCGCCATCGGCCCGACGTCTGTCCGACCCGGATGTCAGCTCATATGGCGAACCGGCGGTCGAACCCCTGGACAGCGAACCAACAACCGGCGCCTGGCGGTAAACGCGCACGGATGAAACTCGTTGTGAGGTCGCGTCCGACGACCGGGTGCGATCACGACTGCGCTCAGCAGGCGCCGGCGCGGGGCTGCGGCTGCCGAGCGCGTTCATCACACGTTTGACCGCGCTCGTAGCACCACGCCGCGCGAGTCCGCCAAGCATGATGCTGCCGGTCCCCGGCCGCATCATTGTTGTCAAGCTGTCGAGCAATCGGCGGAGCCGGAAGCCCACTATCAGGACGACGATCGCCAATCCGGTGACCGGCAACCAACCGAGGGGGCCGCTGAGCGTGAAGACAGCTGTCACCAGGGTCAAGGCCGTCCCGAAGACAAGCATCGCCAGGAACGACTGCAAGACGAGGCCGACCAAAGCCTCGAACCAGTTCAACCCCCATTGCCGCGGCCGACCGGGGATGATCCAGAGGCAGGCGAAGAATACCCCAACGACCAAGAGAAGTAATGCGCCGATGAAGGCCATGAGCGCCGTGAAGGCCAGGCCGATGTTCAGGAACCCGAAAAGCGTGGCCGCAATCGCTGCGAGCATCACCACAGCTGTACGGCCGAACGGATTATCACCCTTGATCCATTTAACCGTCGGAGCGTCGTTACCACCCTCGGCGGGCACGATGACCTTGTTGACGTAGTCCTTCCGCGCATCCGCGCTGACTCCAACGTCGAGCATGCCCTTGCCGTAACGCTCACATGCCGAAATAGATCCGAACTCCGCGATACACCAAGGCGTGACCGCGAAGCCTCTCCAGCTCGCGTCAGCAGACTTCCGGAGCAGGGTGTCCCGGGGTGTTCCTGTAAATCCCGGTTCTGGCCAGGGAATAGGACTCTGAATCGTCGGCCCAAGGGCATCGGATGATGCGCTCATGACCGCGCTTGCACCCATCTGACGCGCGCCGTCGACGCCGCGCAGCCAGGTTGCTGGAGCCAGCGCGAAACTGATGCTGAGCACTCCCGCGACCAGCACCCACACCATCTGTCCCAACGCGCTGCCGGTCGCTCGTCGCTGTGTGTATGCCGCGACCGCGCCAAAAGCGAGGGCCGACGGCAACAACCAGCCGACCAACTGAGTACCAGTGGCACCGATGGTCGTCGACGTCGCATCAGTGAGCGGCTTTACATCGGTAAATGAGAAGAGCCACCAACCGACCGAGATCGCCGCACGAGTGATTGCCAGGATGTACATCATCACGATGTAGGCGTACCCGTTGAAAATCATGTTGAAGGTGTCACTGAGCCCGGTATCGAAGTCCAGCCCGTAATCCATTGGGCTGTACTGCTCGAACAAGGTTCGGGTGTCGCCGTGGGTCAAGTCCGGGGTAGGCAGCAAGTCCGCAAATCCGGTGGGGTTCGTCGGACCGGGTTTGGGATCGGCGGCCAGTGCCAGTTGCGACGTGATGATCAAGGAAAACGCGATGATGGTGGCCGCGGTTTGGAGGCGGCGGCGCCACGTCATGCGACGTGCTCCTTGTTGCCGGTGGGTGGGCGGTCGGGGTCCTGGTCGTCGCCGTAGGCCGGGTACATGGCCTCGTTGTAGGCGGCTTCGTCGGCCTCTTGGTCGTAGACCTCGTCGGGGCCGATCGGGGACTCGTAGCGGAAGGGATGGCGTTGTGGTGTGTCTTGGCCGTTGGGGGTTGGTGGGTGGCCGTTTTGTTGGGCTACCGGGGCGGTAGCGTCCGCGCCACTAAGTTGTTGGGTCGCGGGCACCGTTGTGGGTGCGGGCGGTGCGGTGGGTGCCGCCTGCGGTGCTGACGGCGCGGCCTCGTGGTTGGGTGCGGGGGGCGTTGGTGAGTCTCCGGGGGTTGCCGCGGCCTCGGTGGTGATGGGCGCGTTGGTCGTACCGTTCGTTGGCTGACCGGATGTCTGTGCGGCGGGTGGCTGCTGCTCCGGCTGTGGGGTCGAGGCGGGTGTGGGCTGGTGGCCGTACGCCGCAGGAGCCGGCTCGGCTGCAGTCGGTACGACGCCGTTCTCGTAGGCCACCGCCGGTGCGACGCCGTCGCCGTACGCCGCAGTCGGTGGGGCTGCGGAGGGCGATGGGGCTGCTGGGGTCGCCGAGGACGGGGCGCCGGTCTGGGATGGGGCGGCGGTTGGCGGCGGGGTGGGCGCGGGTGGGTGGTTTGCGGAGGGTGGAGTGGTGGTCGTGTGGGTTGTCGGAGGTGCTTCTGCGTTCCTGGTGGCGGCTGGCTCCGGCTGGGAGGACGAATCCGGTTGCGCGTAGGCGGCCGGAGTCGGTTCCGCGTAGGCGGCCGGAGTCGGTTCCTCGTAGGCGGTCGGAGCCGGTTCCTCGTAGGCGGCCGCGGTCGCTTGCGCGTAGGCGGCTGGGGTGGGCTCGAAGTCTGACGCGTCGGTGTAGTCGTCTTCGGCGAAGGGGTCTGGGGTGGGGGGTGGCGTGGTGGGGGGCGTGCCGGGGGTGTGTTCGGATTCGGGGGTGGTGCGGAGGAGGGTGGCCACGCGTTGGCTGGGGATGTCTATTTGGACGGTGGCTACTTCGTCCCAGCGGTCTCGCATGATGCAGTGGCCGTGGCGGATGGATTTGCCGTTGGCGGCGGTGTTGATGCCTCGGACGAGGGTTTGGTACGGGGCGGTTTGGGGGCGGCCGAGGAGTTCGAGGAGGGAGTCGACCTGTTCGCGGGAGCGGAGGCTGAAGGCGAACAGGGTCGTGATCTGCTCGACCAGGCCGGGGAGTTTCAGGATGGACGCCGGGTCCTGGGTGTCGAGGACCAGGGAGGCACCCAGGGCGCGGCCTACTCGGGCGATGTAGTCGAGGAAGGAGGCGCCGTCCGGCGTCTTGGTCAGCAGGTGGACCTCGGGGACGATGACGACCTTCGAGCGGCCGCGGAACTCGCGGCGGCCGGTGGTGCGGATCATCCAGGCGAGGCAGCCGCGCAGGCAGGCCATGCCGACGCGTTCGATCGGGGACCAGGACTCCGGCGCCGACTCGGGCGAAGGCAGGGTGAGGCCAGGCATCTGGACCACCCAGAGACCCGGGTTCGTGGTCAGCGAGGAGAGGCCGGACGGCGGGCCGGCCACGACCGAGCCGAGGCCGGTCTCGACCAGGTCGCGCAATGCAAATCCAACGGTGCGCACGGTCTCGGAGTCGGAATTGCACAGCCGCTGGATGACGCCCCAGGAGGACGGGTCCGGCGACTGGATCTCCGCGCGCGTCGCGGCCACGACCGGGGCCTCGGCCGCGCCACGGAGGTGCGGCGGGAGCAGCAGCATCAGCTGTGACGGCGCCTGCAGCAGCGCGTCGTCGACAGGGAGTACTCGCAGCAGGTCCGCGGCGCCGGAGAACTGGGCGGTGATCTCGATGACGGCCGTCGGTACGCCGTACTCGGCGGCGACTGCTGATACGCCCGCGGCGTCGCCCTTCAGGTCCAGCAGCGGGACCCAGGCGCCGGCGAACGCGGAATCGAGGCCGCCCAGCATCGCGGCGGTCGTCTTACCGCGGCCCGACCGACCGAGGAACAGCGTCGTGGTGGCGTCGCCGAGAGCCGAACCGGCGGCCGCGTCGAAGCGGACGAGACCCGGCGTGGAGCCGGTCAGGTACCCGATGGCGGGACCGGTGGCGTCACCGATCGACGCGCCGCCCCAGAACCAGGACCCGAAGAACGCCGTCGACTCGCGGACGTGCCCGAGGTCGGGAACCCGGAGCTGGTCGCCGGGCAGCGACTCCAGCCACAGGTCCCGCTGCTCGTCGGCGCCGACGGCGACGGTGATGCCGCGATCGGCGTAGTGCGCGATGACGGCGTCGACGTACGCCTCGAGGTCCTCGCGGGTGTCCGCGCTGACCAGGAGCCGCGGGTGGTCCTCGACCAGAGTCAGGCCGCTGCGGTTGATGTCGCGCTTGACCTCACGCATCACGCGCTCGGTCTCGACGATCTCGTCGGCGGTCTCCTCGGCCGTACCCTTCGCGGCCGAACGGCGCTGTTCCTTCGCGCTCTTGCGGGTCTCGTCGACCAGGTGCCGCGCGGTCTTCTTGCTGAGCACCCGGAACCGGACGGACGCCTCCACCGTGACGTCGATCTCGTCGCCGTCGTCGTCGATGGCCTTGATCTCGGACAGCGTCCGCAGCCACTCCCCCGCGCCCGGCGTCTCGAGTTCCTCGGGGAAGTCGGTCATCGCCAGCACGGACGTGTACGCCGCGATCTGGCCGCGGGTGTCGTAGATCCGCAGGTGGTCGGTGTACGGCACGACGCGGCCCGAAGTCAGCCGGGCCAGCGAGGCGCCGGTGATCAGGCCACGTCGCGGCGCCGCGACCGCGCCCCGGTGCATCTCACGGCTGATCAGCCAGGAGATCACCTCGGCCGGTGCGGTGTGCGCCCGCCAGACGGTCGAGCCGAGCTGACGAGCGAGCTTGCGCACCCGCTCGTCGAGGTGCGCGAGCTCCCGCGCACTCACTCGCCACGAGGTCGTCCCGAGGGCGTCACTGATCGAACCGCGGACCTGCGCGGTGGCCCGCGGGTCCCGGTCGGACAGGTGCACGCCGAGCGCGACGTACCGCTCCGGCATCCGCATCTCGTCGATCCGGTCGGCCCGGGTCTGCGCCCACGCCTCGTGGTCGCCGAGCCGGTAGTGGCCGGCCACGGAGTCGAGGTAGTCCTGGCCGGTCGAACGGCCCCAGACCACCTTCAGGTGGCTGAGCCGGTCGCCGAGGATGGTCGCGGCCGCGCTCACCGCGGCGTCCAGGGCCGCGTCCTGCTCGGCCTCGGTGGCCAGGTCGGTGTTCGCGACCGAGATCAGGAACCACGCCTCGGCGCTGCGTTCGGTGACCAGCAGGCCGTCGGCGATGGCGACCAGCCGTGGCGGTGGCAGGCCGCGCTCGCGACCGACCCCCACCAGGTTCAGGAGCTTGTCAGCGATCTTCATCCAGGCCTCTTCCTGACGACGTCCTGCGGCTCACCCGTTGCACATGCTCTGCTCCCAGCAACCGGGCCCGCTGGTTGACGGTGATGTCCGCACCGGCGCGGACCATCGGATCGGCCTCCACCACGACCTCGCGCTCCCACTCGGGCGTGATCCGGGCCTTCGCCAAGTCGGCGACCTTGCGGGTCGACATCCGCTCCCGCCAGGGCAGGTACTCCGACTTGTCCGCGGCCCGGGCCCCGAGGCCGATGATCGGCCGGTGCGCACGCAAGGCGTACCGGACGGCCAGCGCCCACTCGGTGACCCGGCGGCGGCGTTCGTGGAACTTGCCCGGCCGCCAGCCGAACGCGGTGATCACGAACGGCGGGACGACGTACAGGCTGACGGTGGGCTTCTGCGGTACGCCGATGAACGGGAACAGCAGCGCCACCCAGAGCAGGATGACGACCGCGCCGAAGATGATCATCCGGCGGCGGGCGCCTTCGCCGAGGTCGATGCCCAGCAGGTCGTACTGCCGGGTCTCGATCTCGAAGTGGTGGGTGAGGGTACGGCCGACGCGCATCAATTACCCCCGGAGAGCAATCCCCAGAAGCCCTTGAGCACGTTGATGGTCTGGTTGTTGGCGTAGATCAGACCACCGACCAGCACCCCGGCCGCGATGTGGCCGAACAGCTCACCCCACTCACGCTTGAAGTAGTGGCCGATCGCGCGCAGCACCAGGATGGCGATGAAGATGTTGCCCGCGATGACCAGGACCCAGTCCTTGAAATCCGCGCCGGTGGGGACGTTGGGGTTGGCCATCGGCACGGCAAGCTGAACCACGCTCGCAGCCAGTTCGTGCGTCGTCATTGCGGTGTCTCCCTTGTTGCCTCGGTCATCCGATGGCCGGTCGCTGGATTCATCCGACGGCAGCCACTTGCCATCGTTGTGCTCCGTCCGTGGCGACAGTACGCCTCAGCGTGAGCGTGTAGGTCTGGTCCAGCGTGGTATCGCCCACGCCGTTCCAGGTGACGGCCGCGGTCGCCTGCCGCTCGTCGTCGTTGCCGGTGTACACCTGCCAGTCCTTGAGCTGGCCGAACTTCACCGCGCCGTTCAGGCTGCGGATGGTCGAGCCCGGCGCGGTCACCGCGGACACCTTGTTGTCGGACTCGGCGTAGGCGCTGAAGAACGCCTCGGCGTCCTTCTCGGTCGCGGCGGTCAGGTCGTCGTCGGGCTTGCCGGCATCGGGCATGTTGCTCGGCAGCGGGGCCCGCTCGTCCGGCACGAAGGTCGGCGCACCGGTGGCCACCACTCTGGAGGACGTCCGTGCGACCGGGACCGACAACCGCTCCCAGACGATCGGACCGGCGGCGAAGGCGTTGCCGCCCGTCCGGTTGAACGTGTGCACCCGGACCCGGACGTCGACGATCGCGGTGACACCGCTCGGGTCCGGTGTGACCTCCCCGGGGTAGGCCACGTCGGCGGTCTGCTTGCCGCGGCCGTTCCAGCCGGCGCCGCTGTCAAGCCCGGCCGCGAGGTCGAGGCCCACCTGGGCCGGACGGGCGTCGGGGTTGTTCTCGTCCCAGGTCAGGTAGGCGACGGCGTACCGGGTGGCGACCGCGCGGGCCTCGTCCGACGGGAAGCTGCTCTGCGCGCTGACCACTGTCTGCGGCGTCCGGTTCGGCGCGATCCAGGAACGGATGCCGCTGATCGCGGCGAGCAGCAGGACGACGACGACGAGGCCGCGGAAGAACCGCCGCGCCCAGGTGGAGAACGACGACTCGGGCTCGGTCGACCACGGGGTCTGACCGGGAGCCAGCACCTCACGCGGCGGACCGGGCGGGGCGGGCGCGGCGTGCGCGCCGTGCGGCGAACGCTGCCTCAGGCGCTCGGGTGCGCGCGGGCCCTGGGCCGGCGGCGGTGTGTCCGAAGGGCGCGCGGCCGGGCGGCGCGGCGGAGCCATGACGCCACCGTTCGGCGGCGGTGGCGGATTCTGCGGAGCGGAGTACTGTGCGGCGACCCCCTGCGCCTGGCGCGGGGTAGGTGAGACCGGCCCGCCGGGGTGGGCCCACCACTCCGGCGCGGTACTTTGCGGACGGGCCTTGCCGGGTTTCTTCGTCCGGCGCTGGTCCGACCAGTGCTCACCTTTTGGCGGCAGATTCAGTACTGTTCGCCACCAACTCATCCCTACCCGCCCCTCAGACAGCAGTTACGCGGACAGTAGCCGGGAGGATACGGCACGCAACTGTCCTCCGGGAGACCTGAGACCAGGATCCGGATAGTCCATCGCTCCCCGCAGCCATACTGTTACCCCACACGCGGGCAGTGCCACCCTCGCGGCCGCTCGTACCGGCCAAGCGTGACACCTTCGGTACCGTCGTCATAGCTCCTCTCTCATGCCCACTCGGGTCGACCGGGCAGCGCACACCATGCCACACGCCGCGGACAGGTTCGAAAATCCGTGCGAACAACATGGTAAAAGCACGTACCCACTGATCACAGATAGTAACCGATCCAACGATCGGCCTGTGGAAAACTCTCCCGTGGCGCGAGGGTCAAAATCGCCTGTGGACAACCGCTTGCCGGGAGCGGGTCCGGGCATAAGGTCGTCAGTGATCCCTGCTACCCCTGGAGGACCAGGATGGAAACTCGCCGGCTGGGCCGACTCGGCCACCAGAGCTCGGTACTGATCTACGGTGCGGCATCTCTCGGCGCTGTCGACCAGGACCGCGCCGACGCCTCGATCTCCGAAGCTCTCGAGGCCGGAATCAACCACTTCGACGTGGCCGCGGACTACGGCGACGCCGAGCTGCGGCTCGGCCCGCGGATGCCGGAGATCCGCGACCGGATCTTCCTCGCAACCAAGACCGGCCGCCGGACCTACGAAGAGGCCTGGAGCGAGATCAACCGGTCGCTGGAGCGGCTGCAGACCGATCACGTCGACCTCATCCAGATGCACGCGGTCTGCGACCTGGAGAACCTCGATCTCGTGACCGGCAAGGGCGGTTCGCTGGAGGCGGCGATCCGGGCCAAGGACGAGGGCATGGTCCGCGCGATCGGTATCACCGGCCACACCGCGCAGGCGCCGTCGGTGCACACCGAGGGGCTGCGCCGGTTCGACTTCGACAGCGTGCTGACGCCACTCAACTACAAGCTCTCCACCGATCCGCAGTACGCCGCTGACTACGCGGCGCTGGTGGACGCCGTGAAGGCCTCGGACGCCGCGCTGATGACGATCAAGATGATCGCCCGGCGGAACTGGGCCGAGGGCGAGGAGAAGTCGTACGACACCTGGTACCGGCCGTTCGACGAGCAGCGGTACATCACGGCCGCGACCGCCTGGCTGCTGAACGGGCACCCGGAGATCACCGGCCTGGCGACGGCCGGCGAGACCCGGCTGCTGCGGCAGATGATCGTCGCGGAGCGCGAGCGCGCCGACCTGACCCCGGAGGACGCCGCGTCGATCCTGGCCGAGGTCCAGGGCTACGAGTCACCCTTCGTGGACATGCCGATCTGACCAACCGCCTGACAACGTGGCCCAGGTCACATACGAGACTCCGCATTCCGGTCAGGGGTCACGCGGCGTGCTGGTGCCGCCTCGGGGGCGGCGCGTGATCCGTCGCCTCGTACGGCGTACGGGAATTGCCAGGCGGGGCGTGGGAACAAGTTGCGGGGGGATCGGTGTTGACTACGGCGTACTCAACTACTTTCGGAGGTCGTAGTGGCAACGGTCGAGCTGACCCAGGACAACTTCAACGAGGTGGTCGGTGGCGACGGTCTCGTGCTGGTGGATTTCTGGGCCGAGTGGTGTGGCCCGTGCAAGATGTTCGGACCGGTTTTCGAGAAGTCGTCCGAGCAGCACACGGACATCACGTTCGGCAAGGTGGACACCGAGGCGCAGGGTGAGCTGGCGCAGGCCTTCCAGATCAGTTCGATCCCGACCTTGATGGCGGTCCGCGACGGCGTCGTCCTCTACTCCCAGGCCGGTGCGCTCCCCGCCGCCAGCCTCGAGGACCTGATCGGCCAGCTCCGCGCGGTCGACATGGACGAGGTCAAGGCCCAGATCGCCGCCCACGAGGCCGAACACGGCACGGAGCCGCACACCCACTGATCCACCCCAACCAATCCGGGAGCACCCACCAGGGTCTCCCGGATTTGTTGTGTCCGGTCAGCTGTCGCGCGAGCTCAGCACGCAGAACTCGTTGCCCTCGGGGTCGGTGAGGACGGCGAAGGAGGCGTCGACGGGTTGGCCAGAACAGAGTGAGAGCGGGCCCTGGGCAGGAGAATGACGAAGCCAGGGCCCGCTCTCGGGGCTGACCGGAGCGGCTACGTGGTGGCCGGAGGAGGCGCGGGCAGGTGAGGCGCTGCCCGAGTGAGGCTCACCGGAAGGGCTGCTCGAGGTGACGGTCAGCAGGATGGAGAGGCCACGTCGTTGGGGCCTCTCCAAGCTGTCAGCGGGTCGGGTCGAAGGGCCGCAGCTCCTCGGGAGTACGTCCGGTGGTGATCGTCTCGGCCAGCAGCCGGCCGGTGATCGGGCCGAGCGTGATGCCCCACATACCGTGCCCACCGGCCGCGAACACCCGGGGAGACGACGTGGCGCCGATCAGCGGCAGACCGTCCGGAGTGCAGGGCCGCGGGCCGACCCACTCGAACGTCCGGGCGTCCAGGTCGGCGTCGCGGAGCAGCGGACGGGCAGCGTCGACGATCGCGTCGATCCGGCGCGGGTCGAGCTTCGCCTCGGGCTTGCGGAACTCCATCATCCCGGCCACCCGGAGCCGGTCGCCGAGCGGCGTGCAGGCGATCCGCTGCGCAGGGAAGTACACCGGGCCGGACGGTACGTGCGCCATCGGCACGCTGAAGCTGTAGCCGCGACCGGCCTGCACGACGGTCCGTACGCCGAACTGCCGCGCCAGGTCGCCGAGCCACGCGCCGGTCGCCATCACGACCGCGTCGAACGGGTCGGTCTCGCCGTCGGCGGTGACCAGGCGGACGCCGCGGATCTCGTCGACGATGTCCTTCACCACGACGCCGCTGATGATCTGCCCGCCGCGGGCGATCACCGAGTCGGCGAGCTGGTTGACGTACTCGCCCGGGTTGATGAAGCGCTGGCCGTGCAGCCGGATCGCCGCGCCGATCTCGTCGGACAGCGACGGCTCGATCTCGCGGGCGTCGTCACCGGTGATCGCCTCGAACTCGATGCCCTGCCCGGCGGCGTGGATCTGCTCGATCTCCTCGAGCAGGACCTTGCGCTCCTCGACCGTGCGGTACGCGGCCAGGAACGACTTGGCCTCGTAGGTCTGCGCCTCGACGCCCGCCTTGGCCAGGAAGTCGAACGCGGTCAGCGCCTGGCGGTTGATCGGGACGAGGGCTTCCATCGCGGTCTTCCAGCGTCCGGCGGTGCTGTTGCGAGCGAAGCGGGTGAGGAACTTGAGGAGCCGCGGGCTCGCGGTGGGCGGCACGTACACAGGGGAGGACGGGCTCAGCACCGCACGGACGCCGTACTTGAGGACCGCTGGTTCCGGCAGCGGGGTGGCCAGGCCGGGGGTCAGCCAGCCGGCGTTGCCCCAGGACGCGCCGGCCGCGACACCCTCGCGGTCGAGCACGGTTACCTCGACGCCCGCTTCCTGGAGGAACCAGGCGGTCGCCAGGCCGACCATGCCCGCGCCGACGACGGCGACGCGATCCGGGACGAGGTGAGTGGAACCAACTGTGGTCATGTATCGATGGTGCGGCCGGCAACGACGTCTGTCATGGTGCGATCACACCATTGCAGAGACAAATTACTGTGCTGAGCGCACAATAACCTGGTGATCTCTTCATCCGATCTGATCGTCGCTGTCGGCCCTGCGCTGTTCGAGGTCGTGGTGCCCGGCAAGGGCGACAACGAGGTCAGGGACGTGTTCCTGGCCGACCCACAGGAGCCTGCGACCGGTCAGCCGGGCGACCTGGTGCTAGGCCTCGGTCTCCGCGATGCGGAAGACTCCGTCGAGCTGGTGGAACGCTGCGCCGCCGGTAACGCATCAGGAGTGGTCCTCCGTACGGCGTTGGCGCACGAGCCGTCCGTGGTCGCTGCAGCGGAGCGGGAGGCGCTCACGCTCGTAGCGCTCCAGCCGAGCGTCACCTGGGCGCATGTGGTCTGGCTGCTGCGCGGTGTACTCGACCGTGCCGCCGCACCGGACTCCCCCGCCGCGGGCGACGCCGGCGTACACCAGGAGCTGTTCGCACTGGCCGACGCGGCCGCTGCGATTGTCGATGCGCCGGTGACCATCGAGGACAATCAGTCGCGGGTACTGGCGTACTCCTCGGGTCAGGACTTCACCGACCCGACCCGGGTCTCCACCATCGTCGGACGGCGAGTACCACCTGAGGTCATCGCGCACTTCCGGGCCCGGGGCATCTTCAGGCGATTGGCCCGGTCCAGCGAGCCGTTCCTGGTACCGGACGGGCCGAACGGCATCCGCCCGCGTCTCGTCGTACCTGTACGGGCCGGTGGTGAGTGGCTGGGGTCCATCTGGGCTGTCGTGGACGGTCCGGTGAGTGAGGCGGTCACTACCGAGCTCAGCAATGCAGCCTCAGTGCTGGCCCTGCACCTGCTACGGCTACGAGCACAGGCGGACGTAGCCCGCAGGAGCGCGATCGATCGGCTGCGGACGGTCTTGCGGCAGTTCTCGCCGGACAACCCGGTTGATGTACGGCTACCACGGCAGCCGTGGCGGGTGGTCGCACTCGGGTCTCCGGACGGGTACGACGTACCGCAGCAACTGGACCTGTGGGAGTCGCTCGGGCGTCGTCATGGGTGGAGCGAGCCGCAGCTGGCCGACCTCGACGGGACGGTGCTGGCGGTTGTCACGGACGCGGACGGGCCCGGTTCTTGGAGCTGGCTGCAGAAGCTGGTCATGGAGCAGTCCCCCGGTACGTACGCCGCTGCGGGAGGTCCTGCGCGTGGTCCGGCGGATCTGCCGAGCTCACGGGCGGAGGCCGTCGAGTTGCTCGGACTGGTACGGCGGGGTGTGGCGCGGGGGCCGGCGTTGCGGGTCGAGGAGGCGTGGCACGTACTGACGGTGCATCGGGCGGTGACGTCGCTTGATACCACCAAGATGGATGGTCCGCTGGCGACGTTGCTTCGGCACGACATCGAGCACGACACCGGGTACGTGGAAACGTTGCAGGCCTGGCTGGACTTTCCGGGTCAGCCGCAGCGGGCGGCCCGCGAACTGCACCTGCACACGAATACCCTGCGGCACCGGATGAAGCGGATCGGCGAGATCGCGGAGCTGGATCTGTCGGATCCGCAGGAACGCTTGGCGTTGCAATTGCAGATTGCCGCGGTCCGGACGGAGCACTGAGATGTACGCCACAGCGCCGTGTAACAAGGCTTCACATTCCGGCAACTGTTGGGCAACATCCGCCTGACAGAGTCTTCCTTGTCAGCAGGTCCGATCTTTCACCAGGAGACCGGAAAGGCTGCCCGGTCCCAGCTTTTCACCAGGAAGCTGGGGCCACCCGTGGGCCCGGCGATGTCTGAGCGACCGCCGGGCCTGCGGCATTTCCTCGCCCTTGAGGTTGCCTAGGACAACCGGTTGACGATGGTCCGGTAGACCGCCGGGAGGCGGGCGGCGGCGGGGACGATGTACGGGGCAACCAGTCGGCGGTTGCGGGCCCAGAGCAACGATGCGGTGAGCAGGCGGCACTCCCAGGAGACGCGGCGCCAGGCGGCCTCGTAGTCCTGCGGGCGGTCGGCGCGGACGCAGTCGACGAGTTCGGCCGAGGTGCGGAGGGCTACGGCGATGCCTTCGCCCGTGAGGGCGTCGACGTACCCGGCGGCGTCGCCCACCAGGAGGACGCGGCCGGCGGTGCGGGCGCGGACGCGTTGGCGGAGGGGGCCGGCGCCCATGACTGAGCTGGCCGGCGGGGCTCCTTGCAGGCGCCGTTTGAGTTGGGGGAAGGCTTCCAGGTGCTCGGCGAAGGTGCCGCGGGCGGAGGTGAGGACGGCTACGCCGACGAGGTCGTCGGCTACTGGGGTGACGTAGGCCTCACCCAGGCGGGACCAGTAGACCTCCACCAGGTCGGTCCAGGGGGCGACGGTGAAGTGCTGGCGAAGTCCGCGCCGCACGTCGCTGGGGGCGCTGTGCGACGCGTGAAAGAACGAGCGGGCAGAGCCCGCAAGGCGGGCGGCCGGGCCGGGGGGCATGAAGCGGGTGGCAGGGTCAAGGGACGCGGAGCGGGTGGCAGGGTCAAGGGGCGCGGAACGGGCGGGCACGAGGCGGGTGGCGGGGTCGGGTGGCGCGTAGGTCAGGCCCAGTTGGCGGCGGATGGGGGAGTGGAGACCGTCGGCGGCGGCGAGGTAGCGGGCGGTGATGCCTGCTGCGGTTACCGAGGTGGTGTTCTGGGTGATGGGGCCGACGCGGGACTGAAGGACCGGGATGTCGAGGGCGGCGAGGCGGTCGGCGAGGGCTGCTTGGAGGGCGGTACGGCGTACTCCGCGGCCCCGGCCCGCCGTGAACCGAGCCTCGACGGAATGCGTGCCGTCGAGATAGCGGATGCCGTGGAACGAACGGCCCGGGAGTTCCACGCCGAGCCGCGACAGGTACTCGACCGCGCTGTGCGCGATGCCCTCACCACAGGCCTTGTCGATCGGAGTTGCCCGTGGCTCGACGACCACCACCGAGAGACCGGAAAGCGCCGCGCGGATCGCAGTCGCCGCACCGGCCGGCCCGGCGCCGGCCACGAGCAGGTCGATCATCGGGTCAGCACGGTACCGAGGGCGGTCTCTTCGGTCCGGATCCGGATCGCCAGCAACGGTGCGTTGAGCAACGTGAACACGATCGCGGTGATGTACGCCGAGTGCACGAGCGGCAGCGCGATCCCCTCACCGATCACGGCGAGGTAGTTCGGATGCCGCAGGAACCGGTAGGGGCCGCGCGTGACCCGTCCGAGTCCCGGTACGACGATCACGCGGGTGTTCCACTGGTACCCGAGCACCGAGATGCACCACCACCGCAATGCTTGCATCGTCACCACGACGGCCACCATGGTCCACCCGAGCCGCGGGTCGAACGGCCGGCCGGACACGATCGCCTCGACCACGCACCCGGCCAGGAGCCCGGTGTGCAGCACCACCATGAACGGGTAGTGCCCCTTCCCGAACTCCACTCCCCCGTGGCTGAAACTCCACTTCGCGTTCCGCAGCGACACGACGAGTTCGGCGACGCGCTCGAGCCCGACCAGCACCACGAGAGCGACGTACCACCACAAGGAATCCGTCATCACCACTCCAGGAGGACGAGCTCGGAACAGAACCCCGGGCCCATCGCAAGCAGGAGACCCATGCCTGAAGGATCCAGGTTGAGAGTGTCACCGAGGACGTGCAGCACCGAGGATGACGACAGGTTGCCGACTGCATCGAGCGACTTCCAGGTCAGGTCGAGCGCACCGGGCCGCAGCCCGAGCGTCTCCGACACCGCCTCGAGTACCTTCGGGCCGCCCGGATGGCTGACCCAGGTCCCGATGTCGCCGATCGCCAATCCGTGTGCGGCAAGGAACTCGCGTACGTCGCCACCGAGATAGGTCCGTACCACCTCAGGTACGTCGGCGCCGAGCACGATCCGGAACCCGCCCGCACCGACGTCCCACCCCATCACCCGTTCCGAGTTCGGGTACAACCGCGAACGCGTCGCGACCACCGAAGGCCCCGACGCCGACGGATGCGCGGACCCGGTCATCACCACCGCCGCCGCGCCGTCCCCGAACAACGCGCCACCGACGAGATTCGGCAACGAGGCGTCGTCGCGCTGCAAGGTCAGCGAACACAGCTCCACCGACAGCAGTACGGCGACATGCGAAGGCCACGCCGTCAGGTAGTCGTGCAGCCGCGCGATCCCGGCCGCTCCCCCGACACACCCGAGGCCGAACAGCGGCAGCCGCTTCACGTCGTCCCGCAACCCGAGCCGCATCGCCACCCGCGCGTCGATCGACGGCGCCGCCACCCCGGTCACCGTGGTGAACATCAGTACGTCGACGTCGTCCAGCGTCAGCCCCGCGTCCTTCACCGCGCCCGCGACCGCCTCCGCTCCGAGGTCGACCGCCGACGCGATCCACGCGTCGTTCGCGGCACCGAAGTCCTTGAGCGCGGCGTACTCCTCCAGCGGCAACGCCAGATGCCGGTGCGACACGCCCGCGTTCGCGTGCAGCCGCCTGAGCAACGCCGTACCCGTGCCGTCGGGCAGGCACATCGAGGCGAACGCGTCGGTCAGCTCCGACTGCGGATAACGGTAGGGCGGGAGCGCGGGGCGGACCGCTGCGATCCGCGTCATCGTGGCATCGTTACGAGGGTGATGAGGACGGTCAACGGTCTAGCGCTCGCCTGCCATCCGGGGCCGACCCTTGCCGTCACCGCCCTGGTCACGGCCGTCGCGTGGTCGGCCGGGCGGAATCCGGCCGGGTGTCTCCTCGTCGCAGCAACGATCCTCACCGGCCACCTCTCGATCGGCTGGAGCAATGACGCGATTGATGCCGCCCGCGACACCATTGTGAACCGCCGGGACAAGCCGGTGGTGCGTGGACTGGTGAGTCGCCGGACCCTCGCGATCGGTGCGGGCGTCATGCTCGTGATCACCGTCCCCGTCTCTTTGGCCAACGGATTCCTGGCCGGACTGGTTCATCTGCTGTTCGTTGCCTGCGCCTGGGCGTACAACCTCGGCCTGAAGTCGACCGTGATCTCGTGGCTCCCGTACGCCGTCGCGTTCGGCGGGCTGCCCTCGTTCGTGACGCTCGGGACCGCGCACGTCTGGGCGCCGTGGTGGGCCACCGCCGCGGGTGCTCTTCTGGGAATCGGTGCCCATCTCGCAAACGTCGTCCCGGATCTCGCCGACGACCTGGCGACCGGCGTCCGCGGCTGGCCGCAGCGGCTCGGCCGCTACGCGCGCCTGATCGCGCCGCTCCCGCTCGCGGCGGCGACCGTCCTGCTGGTGATCGCCCCGGCCGGCGCGATCGGTGTCGTCGGCTGGATCGCGCTGGCGGTGGTTGCCGCGCTGCTCACCACGATTCTGTTCTGGCGGAACGCGCCGTTCCTGGTGACGATCGCGATCGCTGCCGTCAGCATCGTTTCGCTGGTACTGCGCGGGGATGCGCTGACTTAACCCGCGTCCGGTTTGAGTGGCGACGTACTGCCGAGGATCGCGGCGGTCAGGGCCTCGGCCGGTTCCTTGGCGGCGCGCGGGTTCGTGATCAGCACCAGGTCGATCGGCGGCAACTCGGGCAGTCCCGCGCTCGGCGGCGGCTCGACCAGGTCCGCGGGCATCAGCGACCGGGCGAAGATCGCGATCCCGAGCCCGGCCCGAACGGCCGCGAGGACGCCGTTGACGCCCCGGACGATGCAGGTGATCCGGCAGGTCCGGCCGGCCTGCTCGAGCGACTGCACACCGAGCGACCGGCTCAGCGACGGCGCCTGGTACGTGACGAGCGGCACCGGGCCGTCGGGCGCGATCCGGGTGCCGGCGATCCCGGCCCAGACGAGCGAGTCTCGGCGGACCAGCCGGCCGTTCGGCTCGTAGCCGCCGCCGGCGCCGTGCTTCACGTAGGCGAGGTCGAGGTGGCCGGACTCGACCCGGCGGAGCAGGTTCGGGCTCTGCGCGACGGTCAGCTCGAGGTCGATCCGCGGGTACAGTTGGCGGAAGTCGCGGAGGATCTTCGGCAGCGGCGTCAGCGCCAGGTCGTCGGTGACGCCGAACCGCAGCCGGCCGCGGAGCTCGGAGCCGGTGAAGTACCCCGCGGCCTCCTCGTGCGCGGCCAGGATGGTGCGCGCGAACCCGGCCATCGCCTCGCCGTCGGCGGTCAGCGTCACTGTGCGGGTATCGCGGACGAACAGTGGCCGTCCGACCGCGGTTTCCAGTTTGCGGACGTGCTGGCTCACCGTCGGCTGCCGGATCCCCAGGCGTTCGGCCGCCTGGGTGAAGCTGAGCGACTGTGCGACGGCCAGGAACGTGCGCAACTGGTCCGGGTCGTACATCGATGCACCTCCCATTACGTGACGCTATAAGACTAATAGGAGTAATTCGCTGTCGATATCCAGTACCGAACCGTGAGGATGGACGTGTCCTCCCCTGACCGACCACTCGCGTAGGGATTACTCTTGACCACCCGGGCCACCGGTACTGTCCCGTCCACCGACTTCCACCTCCACCGCACCGACTCGAACCGCCTCCGGGAGACGCGCCGCCCGGGCTTCAAGGACACCTTCAGCGCACTGCGGGTCCGCAACTTCCGCCTCCTGGTCAGCGGTCTGCTGGTCAGTTCGACCGGCGGCTGGATCCAGCGCATCGCCCAGGACTGGCTGGTGCTCACGCTCACCGGCAGCGCCACCGCGGTCGGCATCACCACCGCGCTGCAGTTCCTGCCCACGCTGGTGCTCGGCCTGTACGGCGGCGTGATCGCCGACCGCTTCCCGAAGCGGAAGGTCCTGCTGGTCACCCAAATCACCATGGGTACCTGTGCCGGCACGCTCGCACTGACCGCGTTCACCGGCAGCGTCCAGGTCTGGCACGTCTACACGATGGCGTTCGTCCTCGGCCTCGCGACAGCCGTCGACAATCCGACCAGGCAGTCGTTCGTCACCGAACTCGTCCCGCGCGACACCGTCCGGAACGCGATCAGCATGGTCTCGTCGACGTTCCAGCTCGGCAGCCTGATCGGCCCGGCGCTGGGCGGCGTACTGCTCGGCACGATCGGGGCCGGATGGGCGTTCGCGCTCAACGGTCTGACGTTCTTCGCGTCGATCAGCGCGCTGCTGCGGATGCGGGAGAGCGAGATGCCCGGGTTCCACGCGGCGCGCAAGGCGAGCGCGGGGCTGCGGATGCGGGACGGTCTGCGCGACGGCGTGCGGTATGCGCTCGACGAGCCGGCCGTGCGCTGGGCGATCGCGCTGGTCGGGATCTACGGAATGTTCACGATCAGCCTGCCGGTGACGCTGACGGCGTTCGCCGACCGGGTCTTCCACACCGGCGCTTCGGGGTACGGCGTCCTCAACTCGGTGGTGGCGTTCGGGGCGCTGGCCGGCGCGCTGCTGTCGGCCCGCCGCGTCCGGCCGACCCGGCTGCGGAACCTGATCGGGATCGCCTGTCTGCTGACGATCACCGAGGTACTCGCGGCGATCCAGCCGTCGCTGTGGACGTTCATCCCGGTGCTCGCGTCGATGGGGATGGCGACGCTGATGTTCCTCACCGCGGCGCAGTCGATGGTCCAGCTGACCACGCCGGACGGTCTGCGCGGCCGGGTGTCCGGGATCTACAACTTGGTCTTCATCGGCGGCGGCGCGATCGGCGGCCCGCTGGTCGGGTTCCTCGCGCAGCACTTCGGCGCGCGCTCGGCGCTGCTGATCGCGGGCCTGGTCCCGGCGATCGCCACGGTGGCCATCGGCCTGCGGTTGCGGCGGGACGGTCAGTTCCGGCTCGTCCTCGTCCGCACTCGCTCCCCCTGGCACCAGGTCCCCGTCCGTCTCAACCTGCAGCAGACCGAGATCCAGTTGTCGGCGCCGAGAAGCACGCCGTTCCCCCGCACCTCGCGGCCCTTCGTTCTCGGTCGCCGGCAACACGCACGCGCGGACTCCCACCTCCGCCCGCTACGCCCCCGCCGTCGCGCGCAGCACCACTAGAAACTCCTGGGACAGGGTCGAGCGGCTGCCGTCCACACCTCGGCCCTGTCCCGGGCTCCCGCGCAGCTGGTCAGCCGACGGAGCCGCCCGAGCCGGTGGACGTCGATGCTGAAGCGCCGAGCGTGTTCAGATCCGGTTGCGCGGGGTGTGTGCGGGCGAGCGGACCTGCCGACATGGCTCGAAGCAGATTGACGGTGACCGTGCGGGCGAACGCGACCTCTCGCGCGGTCAACGAGTGCTTGGAGTTGGGCCCGTGCAAGGACGGGACCCAGTTCATCGAGCCGGTGTCGAAGACGCCCGCGCCGGAAGGCGTTGTGTAGTACGTGGCGTCCGAGAATGTGTGGATCGTCGGCCCGCACGAAACCGGCGAATGGGCGACGACTTGCAGAGTCTTCGGGGTTCCGGGGATCGGGTAGGCGCGATCCACCTCGGTCGCGGTCAGGCCCGGGTACGCCGAGCCCTTGCGCGCACCTGTTCCGGCGTACAGGAAGAAGTCAGGGTCGCGTACGGTGAAGGATCCGACCGCCGGGAAGCACTCGTAGAGCATGCCGGTCAGCGAGTTCTCGGGGCGTGGGTCCGGCTTGCTGCGCCACTTCGCGGTCGTGTCGGGGCGGTTGCGCAGCGGGTCCAGCGTCGCGTCCTTGTAGCCGACGATCACCCGATTCCCGGCCTCGTACCGTACCCGCCAATACACCGCGTTCGCGCCCAGGAACGCGACGTTCGTCCCACTGTCCCGCGCTTTGGTGACCGCGTCACGCATCGCGACCGTCCAGTACTCGTCGTGCCCGAGCGACACCACACCGCGCGCACCGGACAGCGCGTTCGGATCGGTGGCCAGGTCGACGCTCGTCAGGTACGCGAGCCGTACGCCGCTACGTTCCGCCAGCTGGATCAACGGCAGCTCGGACTGCACCAGCGTCCGCGCGCCGTTGCCGTCGTACGGCCGGTTGAAGGTGACCCGGTGCGCGCGCGACGCGAACGACTTGTCCGGACCGTTGTAGAGCGAGTAACCGCCCCATTCGTTGTAGGCCTCGTACGTGTTCACGGCGTTGACGATCGCGACCGCGCCTTGCGTCGACTCCGAGCGGACGGTCAGCGGGACGTACTTCTGCTTCCCATCAGCCGCGGTCAACAGCAAGAGGTACGCACCGGCCGGCCAGCCCGTCGTCGGAACCGTCAATGACGGCTGCCACGTGGTCGTGACGAGATGGTCGGACGGCCGGACAACCGCCGCAGGTTGCACCCGACCCGGAACGCTCGGCGACGTCCACACGAGTCGCCCGCCGGTTCCGCCGTACCAGCCGATCCGGAACGCCCGCACGGTGAAGGCGCCCGCGGTCGACGTCACGAACAGCTTGAACGGCTGGCCGCTGCGGACACTGACGTGGTCCGCGTAGCCGGCCAGTTCGAGCGGCCCGGCGATCCGCTGGGTGTCGATCTTCCAGGCGGTCGTCCCGCGCTTGGCGTTCTCGGCGACCACACCGGGGCCGACGGCTGAGGGCGTTGTTGCCGGCGCGGACGTCGGTGCGGACTGTGAGGCCGGTGCCGGCTGCGAGGTGGGCGCCGTCGACTTGCAACCCGTCGCGAGCAGCACCATCGTTGCGCCCAGCACCAATCCGCGTCGCACCGTGAACATGATCTCCTTCAGGCCTTGGTATGCAGGTCGAGCGGTTTCGGCACCGTGCCGACCACCCCTCCGGTACCACTCGCGGTCGACGGCGATTCGTGCAGCGGCGCCAGATCACCGTGCGCCGGATGCGTACGCCCGAGCGGCCCGGACGCGAGCGCCCGGAACACGTTCAACGTCACAGTCCGTGCGAACGTCACGCCGGCCAGATCGACGCCCGCCTTCGGGTCCGGCCCCGCCAGCGCCCGCACCCACTCGATCGAACCGGTGGCGAACACGCCGGCCCCGGACGGCGCCGTGTAATAGGTGGCGTCGGAGAACGTGTGATGCGTCGGTCCGCAGGTCGTCGGCGAGTGCGCGACCACCTGCAGGTTCGCCGGCGTCCCCGGGATCGGGTACGCCCGGTCGGCTTCGTCGCCGATGAGTCCGGGGTACGCCGTACCCGCGCGCGCACCGGTGCCCGCGAAGAGGAAGAAGCCCGGGTCCCGGACCGTGAACGCCCCGACCGCCGGGAAGCACTCGTACAGCATCCCGGTCAGGCTGTTCTCCGGATCAGCGAACGGGTTGCTCCGCCACCGCACCGTCGTCACCGGCTGGTTCTTCACCGGATCAAGCCGGGCGTCCTTGTACCCGACCATCACCCGCCGCGGCCCGAGCCGGCTCGGCGCGTACCGTACCCGCCAGAACACCGAGTTCGCGCCCAGGAACGCCAGATTCGTGCCGTGGTCCCGCGCCTTCGTCACCGCGTTCCGCATCCCGAGCGTCCAGTACTCGTCGTGCCCGCCGAACACGATCCCGCGCGCTCCGGCGAGCAGGCCCGGGTCGGCGTCCAGATCCGCACTGGTCGCATACGCCAGCCGTACGCCGCTCTGCTCCGCCTCCTGGATCACCGGCGCCGCGTAGTTCAGCAGCCCGCGCGCGCCGCCGTCGTCGTACGGCCGGTCGAACGTGACCTCGAGCGAACGACGTGCGGCGAGCGAATGGGGCCCGTGGTAGAGCGAGTACCCGCCCCAGGCGTTGTACGCCTCCTCGGTGTTGACCGCGTCGACGATCAGCACCGCGTCGCGGGCGGAGTTCGACCGCACGACGATCGGTACGTACTTCTCCTTGCCGTTCGCGGCGCGCAGCAACAGCACATACGCGCCCGGCAGCCAGCCCTTGGTCGGGACCGTCAGCGACGGCTTCCAGTTCGTCGTGATCATCCGCAGCGGCGTGAGGGTCGGCGGCGGCTGCGGCACGCCCGGTACGACGGCCGACGTCCAGACGAGCTTGGCGCCGGTTCCGCGGTACCAGCCGAGGCGGAATGCGCGGACGGTGAAGTTGCCGTCGGACGACGAGACGAAGAGCCGGAACGGCTCGCCGCTCGTGACGCTGACATGGTCGGTGTAGCCGCCCAGGTCGGCCGGACCCGCCATCCGGCTGTCGGTGATCACCCAAGCCGGAGTTCGTGCTCCGGCGCTCACAGCATGCGAGACGCTGCCGAGGGCAGCCGAAGGCTGCTGCTTCGGTCCCGCCTGACAGCCGGCCAACACGACGATTGCCAACAATCCGACGACAGCGACGAAACCTCGGCGCATCCGCCCTCCCTCTGGTCCGTCCGAAGATAGGTGGGCCCTGCTTGGAACACGCTGAGAAGGCTCGCGCTCCCGGCTGGATCGTCGGCCAGGAGCGCGAGCTTGCCGGTGGCCGTGAACCGACCAGCCGGCGGTGGCGGCATCAGGGGATGTTGATGACGCCGACCGGGGGCACCTTGACGGTGCGGTGGTGCGGCGTGCCGCCCAGGATCACCTTGCGCAGCGCGACGTTGTTGGTCGTGCTGGCCTCGTACAGCCGGTGCTCCGGGTTGGCCGTCACCTGGACGTAGTACGTGCCGTTGGCCAGGTTGGTGATGTCGAACGACTGACCGGGCAACGACTGCACGTACGTGTCGCCGGAGCCGACGTCGAGGACCTCACGGACCGACAGCGAACCGTGGTCGCCGCACGCGGTGTGCAGATCGGTGTTGTCCGGGTGCCAGTTCGCGTTCTTCACCGTGTAGTCGATCGAGTCGGTCGCGGCCAGACAGAAGGCCTCTTTCTGGCTGCGCACCACCTCGGTCTGCTTCGCGTTCAGCAGGCTGTACCGGGCGAAGTCGGTGAAGTGCCAGTGGTTGTGGCCAGGCCGGCCGTCCCACTCCAGCGTGCCGGTGTTGTGGTACCCGACCTGCTTGCCGTGCGCGTCGTAGAAGTACTGGTAGGCATCCATCAGATCCTTGCCCTGACGACGGAAACCGTCCAGCACCAGCGGCGACGGACCCGCGTTCCACACGGTCGCCGAGAACTGCAGGAAGTCCTTGTTCGCGTCCGGCGTTCCCGCGTCGCCCGGCGCGACCTCGATACCCCATGCAGGCACCGGCCGCAGATCAGGCTTCGGCCCCTTCGGCACGCTCGCCTTGCCGGTCGGACGAGCCGCATTCGGCTTCAGCACAACGGATTTCGCCGCCAGGTCCTTCGCGGCTGCGCACCCGCGGACGCAGTCCGGGGCCTTCTCGACGGTCAGGTTCAGCTTGACCGACGACTCCTTCGCCGGGATCTTGAAGAAGTCGCGGTACGCCTTGTTGACCGTGACCGTCGCCTTGTACTTGCCATTGGCAAGCTTCACCGGCGCCGCGTTGTAGTCGTACGTCCGCGTCGACCAGCCGGTCTGCAATCCCCAGACCGCGCCCTGGGTGAACGGGTTCGCCGAACAACCGTCCGGGTACGGCGACGTGGCCGGTGCGTCCGGGCGGGTCCGGGAACCCTCGCCGTTCAAACAGACCGTCTCGTCCCGCTCGAGCACCTTCTTGCCCGTGGCATCGGTGATCGTGACGTGCAGGAACTTCCCGAGCCCGGCGAAGTCCGTGACGAGCCCCTTCGGCAGTCGCCGGGTCGCCTTTCCGTTGACGTACTGCCACGCGACGACCGGCGACGCGTAGGTCGCCCGGTTCGCGCGGATCTCGACCGGTGCGTTGCCGGCCACCAGGTGTGTGCCGAGATCCAGCGCGATGCCGTAGTCCGGATCGTTGTCGAGCGTCACGTCGATGCTCCCGGCAACCAACTTCAACGGCGGGCGAGCCGTCTGAGCAGCGGTCGAGGCCGTCGATGCGCCGGCGGTTGCGAGTGCGACCAGACCGGCCGCCCCGGCCGCGGCGACAGCCGCCCGGCCGAGCTTTCGTGCCTTCACGATGGAACCCCCTCGTGCATTCGGCCGGCGTCCTCACGAGGCCGGCCTGCTGCTGGTACGACGACCGGGCTCCGTCACGAAGTTGATCAAGGTTCGATGGCAGTCCTGTCACAGGAAGTCCCTTGAAAGTCGCAGGCGCTTGATACTTGACTGCGTAAATTAAGCCCACCTAGGCTCGGCCAGGTCCGCTCACTCCTCCCCCGGAGGACGTTCTATGTCCTTGAGACGTCGTACCTCGATCGTGCTCGCCGCTGTCGCCCTGGTGCCGGCAGCCCTTGTTCTGACGACAGCAACCGCCCCCGCCGACGCGGCCCAGGAGCCGCGGCCGAGCGCTCCACAGATCGCTGCGAAGCCCTACATGGGCTGGAGCAGCTGGAGTCTGCAGTCCACCAACTACCCGGGTGTGAACCCCGATGGCCCCGGCAGCTTCATCAGCGAGAAGAACATCCTGACCCAGGCTCAGGCGCTGGCGACCAAGCTGAAGCCGTACGGCTACGAGTACGTCAACGTCGACGCCGGCTGGCAGGACGGCGGTGATGAGTACGGCCGCCCGGTCGCGATGGCGAAACGGTTCCCGCGCGGGATGAAGGCCCTCGGCGACGACATCCACAAGCTCGGCCTGAAGTTCGGGATCTACACCACGGTCGGCCTCGGTACGGACGTGTACCGCGACGGCAACACGCCGATCTACGACGCGCCCGGGTGCTTCACCCGCGACATCGTCTACCCGGACCTGCGGAAGACGAACGGCTGGGACGCGGCGTACAAGATCAACTACGCGAGCCCGTGTGCGCAGAAGTACGCCGACTCGATCGTCGACCTGTTCGCGTCCTGGGGCGTCGACTTCATCAAGATGGACGGCGTCGGCCCGGGCTCCTGGAAGGGCGCTCCGGACGATCCGAACCACAACAACACCGCCGATGTCGAGGCGTGGTGGCGCGCGGTGCAGAACGCCGGCCGCCCGATGCAGTACACGTTGTCATGGTCGCTCAGCCACCGGTACGCCGATGTCTGGAAGCAGAACTCGAACGGCTGGCGGATCGACACCGACGTCGAGTGCTACTGCGACACGATCGTGAAGTGGGACAGCTCGGTCAAGCAGCGCTGGTGGGACGTCGCGCAGTGGATCGACGACGCCGGCCCGGGGCACTGGAACAACCTGGACGCGTTGGACGTCGGGGTCGGCGCGATGGACGGCCTGACCGACGCGGAACGCCAGTCGTACATGACGTTCTGGGCGATCAACGCCGCGCCGCTGTTCTCCGGCGACGACCTGACCAAGCTGGACGCGTACGGCCTGAAGCTGCTGACGAACCGCGAGGTGATCGCGATCGACCAGTCCGGCAACCCGGCCCGCCCGCTGAACCAGGACCAGCTGCAGCAGACCTGGTACGCCAAGAACGCCGACGGCAGTACGACCGTTGCCCTGTTCAACCTGGCCGACTCCCCCGCGACCGTGACGGGCGACTTCGCCCAGCTCGGCATCGACGGCAAGTCCACCGTCCGCGACATCTGGGCGGACCGGAACACCCGTGATGTGTCCGGTCAGGTGTCTGCAGCTCTGCCCGCGCACGGCTCGAAGCTCTACAAGATCTGGCCCGCGAACGTGCCGGTCACGATCCCGGCGGACGTGACGGCAACGGACGTCAGCCGGACGACGGTGGCCCTGACCTGGCGGCCGAGCGCGGGCGCGACGTCGTACCAGGTATTTGCCAACGGCAAGCAGGTGGCGGCGAGCACCACGCCGAACACCGTGGTGACCGGGCTGCTGCCGCAGACGCAGTACACGTTCACGGTCAAGGGCGTGAAGGGCGGTCGTACGTCGACGCCGAGTGCGCCGGTGACCATGCTGACGTCGGCGTCCGACGGGCCGGTGCGGTACGAGGCGGAGGCGCCGACCAGCACGCTGACCGGGTCGGCGAGCGTCAACGGGTGCAGCCTGTGCTCCGGCGGCGCGAAGGTCGGCAACATCGGGTACTCGTCGACGGTGACGCTGACCGGGATCACCGTCCCGAAGACCGGTACCTACCTGGTGAAGATCGCGTACACCGACGGCGACACGAGCCGGCAGAGCATGCTCACCGTCAACGACATCGACAACTACTGGGTGAACTACAGCGGCCTGGGCGACAACGACTGGGGCACGCCGCAGACGACGTACCTCCCGGTCAAGCTCACGGCGGGCGCCAACTCCCTGAAGATCAGCAACCCGAACGGCTATATCGCCGACATCGACTGGATCACCGTGTAGCCGACAAGATCCGCGGGGCCGGCACCACCAGGGCCGGCCCCGCGTTTTACTTGGTGCATGAGCGCCTACCCCGAAGCCCTGATCCCGCCCGGCGGCACCGCACCCGTCCCGCGCCGGATCCGCGCGCTGTACGACGACCGCATCGTCCTGGACACGACCGGCGCGATCTACCTGTGGGAGTTCCCGCCGTACCCGCAGTACTACGTCCCGCTCGCGGACGTCGCCGAAGGCGTCCTGGAAGACACCGGCGAGACCAAGGAGTTCGCCCACGGCGTGGCGCGTGTCCACACGGCCGGCTCCGGGCGCGCCTGGGTGTACGACGACGGCGTCGCAAAGGACCGCGTCCGCTTCCAATGGGACGCCCTCGACAGCTGGTTCGAGGAAGACGAGGAAGTCTTCGTCCACCCCCGCAACCCCTACGCCCGCGTCGACGCGGTGAAGTCCACCCGCCACGTGACCGTGGCCGCCGGGGAACTGCAGCTCGCCGACTCGACCTCGACCGTCATCGTCTTCGAGACCGGTCTGCCACCGCGCTACTACTTCCCCAGAACGTCTGTCGCCCTCGAGCACCTGACCCCGAGCGAGACCGTCACCGCCTGCCCGTACAAGGGCAGAACCAGCGCCTACTGGTCCATCCCGACGGTGAAGGACGTCGCCTGGTCGTACGACTTCCCGACCGCCACGCTGCTACCGATCGCCGGCCACATCGCGTTCTTCAGCGAGAACGTCGACATCACCGTCGACGGAGAACCGCAGGAACGACCGGTCACGCCGTTCTCGAACCCGGCCGCCCGCCCGACCGACGGAAACGTCAAATAACCGCGGTCGACGCGCCGTCCATGGTGATGATCGAAGCAGTCACGTAGCTCGCTCGTGGGGAGGCCAGGAAGACTGCGACGTCGGCGACCTCCTCCGGCTCGCCGACGCGGCCCATCGGGATGTCCTTGACCATCTCCGCGAGCAGCTCGTCCTTCGGCTTGCCGGTCGCGCGGACGGCGGCCTCGAGCCCCTCGTCCACCCGCCCGGTCCGCGTCGTTCCGGGGTTGATCACGTTCACCCGCACGCCGCGTCCGGCGTACGCCTTCGCATACCCGACCGACGCCAGCATGAGCGCCGCGTTGGCCGCGCCACCGCCGATGTGCAGCGGGTTGGCAGCGCGACCGCCCTGGCCGACGACGTTGACCACAGCGCCGCTGCCGCGCTCCGCCATCCCGCGGATGACCGCCTCGGTCGCGTGCATGTAGGTGAAGTACTTCGCGTCCATCGTCGCGTGCAGTGCGGCACTGTCCAGCTCGTCCACCGGCGTCCGCCGGGCCGCGCCCGCGCAGTTGATCAGGATGTCCGGTACGCCGATCCGCTCGAACGCGGCCCGCGTCGCATCCGCATCGGTCAGGTCGACCGCCTCGACCTCGAAGCTCAGGCCCTTCGCGGCGAGCTCCTCCTGCGCCTTCGCGAGGTTCCCCGCGTCCCGCGAGATGCCGACGACCGCGACACCTTCGCGCGCCAGCGCCTCGACACAGGCCAGCCCGATTCCCTTGCTCGCCCCGGTGACCACCGCGGTCTTCCCGGCCAGTTCCAGCTCCACGTGACTCCTCAGATGTCGGCGTCGTACTCGTCGCGGGCCCGCGTGATCGCGTCGTCGCTGAGTCTACGCAAGGCAGGCAACCGTCCTGAGCAATCGTCATCTTCGGCGGAATCGTTGTTCGGGGCTTGAATCGGTAAGTACAGTGGGTGAGCAGTTCGACACTCTTAGTTTCGACGCCTGATGCCCATGTAGTTGCACTGAGCACCGACGCCGGAGGAATCCCTCGTGCCGACCACTTCTCATTCACCTCCCAGTACCGGCAAACGCCTGCTCTGGAAGGACTTCCTGCACCATGATCTCCCTGCTTCACTCGTCGTTTTCCTGATCGCAATACCCCTGTCCCTGGGAATCGCCGCGGCGTCCGGCGCCCCGCTGATCGCCGGCCTGGTGGCCGCGGTGGTCGGTGGCGTGGTAGTCGGCGCCCTCGGCGGTTCACCACTCCAGGTCAGCGGCCCGGCCGCGGGCCTCACCGTCGTCGTCGCGGGCCTGGTAGGCCAGTTCGGCTGGGCCGCGACCGCCGCCATCACGTGCGCCGCAGGCCTGCTGCAGATCCTGTTGGGTGTCACCCGCATCGGCCGCTGGGCGCTGTCACTGTCCCCCGCCGTCGTGCACGGCATGCTCGCCGGGATCGGCATCACGATCGCCGTCCAGCAGTTGCACGTCGTCCTCGGCGGCAAAGCGCAGAGCTCATTGATCGCCAACGTGACAGGGCTTCCCGCGCAACTCGTCGCTCATCACGGTCACTCGGTCGTGGTCGGAGTACTGACGGTGGTCGTCGTGCTCGGCTGGCCGAAAGTGCCCAAGCTCAAGGCGATTCCGGCACCTCTGGTAGCGGTCGTCGCGGTCACCGCGCTGGCCGCGTTCGCGATGCCGGATGTCACCCGGGTCGACCTGCCGGACAACCCGTTGCAGAGCCTGATCCTCCCGGCGATGCCCGACGGTACGCCGCTCGCGATCGTCACCGCCGTACTCACGGTCGCCCTGGTCGCGAGTGTGGAGTCGTTGCTGTCGGCCGTTGCCGTGGACAAGCTTCATCGCGGGCCGCGGAGCAATCTCGATCGGGAGCTGATCGGCCAGGGCGCCGCGAACGCGGTCTCGGGTGCGCTCGGCGGCATGCCCGTCACGGGGGTTATCGTGCGGTCCTCCACGAACGTCGCGGCCGGTGCGCGCACCCGCGCGTCCACGATCATGCACGGGCTGTGGATCGCCGCGTTCGTACTCGCAGCCGGGGCGCTGCTCGAACTCATCCCGATGGCCGCGCTGGCCGGCGTCCTGCTCGTCACCGGTCTACGGCTGGTCCAGCTGGCCCACATCCGCACGCTCAAGCGGCACGACGAGCTCCTCGTGTACGTCGTGACCGCCGTCGGTGTCGGCGTACTGGGACTGGCCGAAGGCGTCCTGCTCGGTCTGATCCTTGCCCTGGCACGGGTCCTGTACCGCTTGGCCCGGGCGACCGTGACCGCGACGGAGTCGGACGGCCTGTGGACGGTACGGATCCGGGGCGCGCTGGTGTTCCTCGGCGTCGCGTCGCTGGTCCGGACGTTGCGCGCGATACCGGCCGGGGCCGCGGTCCGGGTCGAGCTGACCGTGGATCATCTCGACCACGCCGCGTACGAAGCGATCGAGGACTGGCGCCGCGGACACATCGCGCGGGGTGGCTCGGTCGAGCTCCATCGCGGCGGCGTCGCGGATCAACTCGACGAAGTACCGATGAAAGCGTAACCGTTTCTCGAACGCCGCGACGAGGAGCTGTTGAAGATCAAGAGCAACGGGAT
The DNA here is from genome assembly GCF_006715085.1 of Kribbella jejuensis. NCBI lineage: Bacteria > Bacillati > Actinomycetota > Actinomycetes > Propionibacteriales > Kribbellaceae > Kribbella > Kribbella jejuensis. The sequence continues at coordinate 806,182 of NZ_VFMM01000004.1, forward strand.
GGCGAGCACGACGGCCACCAGGCCGTCCATCCAGTAGTGGTTCGCCGTCACCACGACGACCGTGAACGTGAGCACCGGATGTGCGATCCACAACCAGCGCCGGCGTGAACGGGTCGCGCGGATCATGAACACGGCGACCATGAACGCCCAGCCGACATGCAGGCTCGGCATCGCAGCGAACTGGTTCGCGATCCCGGAGTGCGCGCTCGGTCCGTACACCGACTGACCGAGCAGCACGCCCGTGTCCACCCAGCCCGGCATCATCCGCGGCGGGGCGAGCGGGAAGAACATGTGCCCGATCAGCGCCAGCCCGGTCAGCGAGGCGAACGCCCAGCGCGCGTCGCCGTACTGGGCCGGGCGGCGGACCATCAGCCAGAGCAGGACGACCGCGGTGAGCGGGAAGTGCACGCCGGCGTAGAACAGGTTCGCGACCCGGGCGAGGCCGTCGATCCGCAGCGCGTGCTGCTGGATCACCGCCTCGCTCGGGAGGCCGAGCCAGGCCTCCCAGCGGATCAGTTCGTGCGCATGCCGGAACGCCGAGCCGGAGTGCTCCGCGGAGAGGAACCGGCCGAGGTTGTAGACGCCGAACAGGGCCGCGAGCAGCGCGATCTCCCGCGCGATCCGCCCTTTGTGCCTCCTCAGCCCTGGCAGCTCCGGCAGTTCTGGTTGCCCGACCCGCTCCAGCGTCGCCTGCGCCATGCCGCCCCCCCAGCTCAAACCGAACGTTCGTTCTTTCCAAGCTATCGCGGTCTGCTGATAGTTGCGAAGAATATGAATCACCTCACAGCTCCTTGAAAATCCGCTGGCCGCGGCTAGAGCGACGCCGGGAGGATCGGCGTATGCAGCAGGTCTTCATCCGGTGGACGTGGCTGCGGGCCGTACTGCACAACGGCTGGTGGCTGGTCACGAGCGTGTATCTCGTCGTCGACGCCGGGCTCTCCCCTGCACAGCTCGTGCTGATCGGATCGGTCCAGGGCGGGTTCTCGCTGGTGTTCGAAGTGCCTGCCGGCGTGATCGCGGACACCATCAGCCGTAAGTGGTCGCTGGTGATCTCACAGGTGCTGATGGGTACGGCGATGGTCACGACCGGGCTGGTCACCGCGTTCCCGGCGCTGCTCGCGACGCAGGTCCTGTGGGGGATCTCGTGGACGTTCGCGAGCGGATCGGACGTCGCGCTGATCACCGACGAATTGGACGACGAACTAGACGGGATAAGCCGGATCAACCTCGTCCTTGCCCGCGCCGCCCGCGCGCAACTGACCGGGGCCGGACGGCTCACCCCCAGACGCCTGCTCGACCTCGGGCTACCGACCGCGCCGATCCTCTGGTTCACCGTTCTCGGCGTCATCGGTCTGGTCCTCGGTGCTGTCGTCCTCCGACTTCTCACGCACAGAATCAACAGGTCCGGTGCAGACTATGCGTTGGCGGCGGTGGTCGGCGTGGTGAGCATGCTGCTGCTCGCGTTCGCGCGCGATCCGGTGGTCGGCGCGGCCGCCGTCGTACTCCTGAACGGGATCGTCACGCCGCTGACGCGGGTGATCAGCACGATCTGGGTGAACGCCCGTACGACGGCCGAGGTGCGCGCGACGACGCATTCGTTCCTGGCGCAGCTCGAGTACCTCGGGGAGATCGTCTGCGGTCTGACGATTTCGGCGATCGCGTCGGTGAGCACGATGCCGCTCGCGCTGGTCGCGTGCGCGGTCCTGTTCGCGGCAACCGCCGTACTGATGCGTCAGCCGACCAACGACGAGGCAGCCGTGTAGGTGTCACAGGCCGCCGGGTTCGCGGCGTGCAGGCCGACGTAGGTCCAGTAGCCGTGATTCGCCGCGCTGCCGTGGTCGTGCCTGTCGTCGATGGTGTCCCGGGTAGCCAGGTCCCAGTGGTACTCCCAGTCCGGCGTCACCGGGAAGTCGTTGCGGTCGGCACCGAGGTAGACCGCACTCAGGCAGGACGCCTGCAGCTCCGTCCGCCGGGAGTCCTCGAGCTGGACGTCGACACCGTTGAGCGTCTTGTCCCGCTGGTAGAACGCGTTCAGGATTCCGGTCAGCACCTGCACATGATGCCCGTACTCGTGCCCGATCTCGAGCGCCATCCAGGCTCGTGCCCACCCTGGATCCTTCTTGTAGAACTTGATGTGCGTCGCCGCGTCCATGTAGATCGTGCCGCCGCAGTAGTAGTCGCGACCATCCTCGAAGTCGCACGGCGAGGACGGCGACTGGCCGAGGACCACCACCAGCTTCGGCGGGCGGAAGGTGAAGCCCGCCTTGCGGAGCTCCGGTCCCCATACCTTGTTCAGGCAGGCCAGGTACTGCGTGAAGTACGCGCGGACGTTCGCGAGCGAGGTCGCGGGGTAGGCCGGCTCCGCGCACCCGGCCGACGGGAGCTTCCCGATCCGGTAGAGCGGGTTGGCGGCCAGCGTTTTCGGCATCGGCGGCGCCGAGACCGGTGCGGTCGAGTCGCCGCCGGGCGTCTCGGGGGTGAGCGACACGCCCGCGCGGGCCCTGGCGACCTCGGAGGCGAAGGCTTTGTCGGCATCTGTGGTGGAGTTCTTCGACGCACACCCGGCCAGCAAGGCGACGGCCGCGCAGAGTGCGATCACGCGTTTCACCACGTGATGATCGCACGGTCCGGCTTCGCGTCAACTTTCAGAACGGTGCCGTCGGGGATGTCGTCGTACGGCGCTACCACGACGGGGAGGTACAGGCCGTAGAGCTCGGCGGCGACGAGGGCGCCGAGCGGGATGATCGGGTCGGGCCGGGCGAGAACGATCGCGGCCGGGGCCGTGCGGGCGCGGATCTGCTCGGCGAGCACGCTGGATGCGGAGCTCGAGCCGCGGCCGGATTCCATCAGCAGGATCCGCCCAGTGAGACTTGCGCCGCACTGCGGGTGATGCGTGTCGACGATCCGGCCGTCCGCGTCGGTACCGCCCCAGAACGACAGCGGTGTCGTGAGCCGGATCGGTCGGCCGGTCGCCGTACCCGGGTGCAACGTCCGTCCGATCATGCGTCGAGCACCACCTGTCCGGCGCGGGCGGAGGCGACGCATTCGGTGAGGGAGCCGAGGATCGCGTCGACGTCGATGTTGCCGGGCGCATAGTGCGCCCACTTGGCCGAGTTCGTCATCACGCGCTTCCAGGTCGGCTGCAGGATCGCGGTCACATACGTGCAGGTGTCGACGACGACGGTCACGCCGGCTCGCTCCAGGACAGCTAGCGTGTCGCCGAGCCGATCGCGGGTCGCGCGCGAGGTCGAGAGGTAGAACGGCAGCTTCAGCGGCGGTCCGTCGAGGAGCTGTGCCAGGCGGACGCATTCGTCGTACGACGCGTGCGGCGTACCGATGCTCACCGCATCCAACTGCGAGCCGGGCGCCGACAGCTCCCGCCTGACGTCCTGCAGATCTTCGACAATCCGCACCGGTAGACCGGCCAGGTCGGTCGGCGCTTCGGGTGTCACACCGACAACGTGGAACAACGCAACTCCCCCGGCCGACGCCGCCGCGGCACCGAGCGCCTTGAGCGAGTCCTCACTCACAGCTGACGGAATCCCAACCAGGACAGGGATATCGACCCCGACCACCGAGCCGATGTGGTGGCCGAGCAAGGGATACGTGAGCTCGGTGAACTCGCCGAGCGCCCGGCAGTCGAACACCACGGTCCCGCGCCGCGCCTGCGGTGTCTGCAGTCCGGCGTACGGCGCTCGTCCGGTGATCGCCGCGCACACGTCGAGGAAGTCCCCGTACCGGTCGGTGCGGGCGCCGAGCACCGAGTTCGCGAACACGATCGCGTTCGACTCCGCCCACGCGATGTGCTCGCCGAGTCGCGGTCTGTTCGGCAGCTGGTACGGCGCACACGTGAACGTCGGCGTACAGCCGAGGTCGACGTAAGCCTCCATCAGCTCTCGTCCCGCGCGGGCCAGCTGCTGATCGCGGACGAGCTGCGGATGGACGAGGTCCGTCGAGCCGACGTTCAGCGTGGTCGGTACGCGGGTACGGGCACCGAGCTCGACGAGCCGATGCGCGAAATCGAGGCTGACCTGCCCGTGGTACAGACACGAGTCGACATGCGCGGAGGTGATCTCGACCAACCGCGGCGCGTCCAGGATCCGCGCCTGCCCCACCACCACTCGCATCGCGAGCGCAACCCCGTCCCCGTCCCGCCCGCTAAGCATCCCCTCTTCCTCAGCGGTCAGCTCCAGGGTCGCCATACTCCAAAACCTAGCGGACCTCCGCCACTCACCAACCACCCAACTGCCGCGCGCCCGCACGCTCACCCGCACCGCCGCAAGCCGGCACAACGGCGGTTACTGAGTGCCAGCGGTCCGCCTCCTAGACCGCCTGCCGCCGCGAGGCGACCAGGGCGCCCCCGTCGTAGCCGTCGGCGCGGAGTACCTGGCCCGCGGCCGCGTCCAGGATGTCGATGCTGAGCGGACCGGTGACGTCCTCGGAGCTGATCGGGCGGTCCTCGAGGTAGAGGTCGACCCGATCGATACCTTGGGCATCGATCGCGACGGTGAGCGTGGTACCGGTGATCGACGTCTTCAGGTCGAGCCGGCGGACCGGCATCGCCGCGAGCAGCGCGCCGGCCTTGTTCAGCAGGTCGACGTTGCCGTCGAGCAGATCGGCTCGGGTCATCCGGTGCGTCTCGTGCGGTTGCACCCCGAGGTCCTCGACCGGCGTACCGGCGAGCTTGCCGACCCGGAGCGTCCGGCGGATCGCGACCCGGAGGTTCGCGCCGTTCGGCAACGCGACGTACGGCGACGTCTCGTCAGGTGGCGGCGGTTCGTTGAGCAGGGACGCGAGCAGACCGTGCGTCCACACGTTCGCGCCACCCGCGCCGGTGTTGTCGTCGACGCCGAGGATGGTGCCGATCTCGTGGTCGGCGAACCCGGCGGTGAAGATGTCGGTGGCCGAGTACACGCGCGCGTCGGTGATCAGTACGACCGGCCCGTGGTACTGCTGCCCGATGTCGTTCGCACCGTCCTCCGGCGTGATCGGCTTCGCCGCGGAGTACTGCGCGCCGGTCTCGATCGCCAGGTCGAGCGAGTCGAACCACGGGCCGAGGTCGATCCCGGACGGGTTGAACTGGTGCCGCCGGCAGAGCTTCAGGTTCAGCGGCGTACTGATGAACTGCACCGGCTCCGGCGCGATCCGCCGCGGCGTCATCGTCTGCAGGGTGAACTCGCTGGCGTAGATGTGCCCGCCGCCGTTGTCACGAACGTCCACGATCAGCCCGTTCTGCGGCAGTACGCCGGCCAGCCGGACGAACTCGTCCCGGAACGCGACCGGGTCCGTCACGCTGAACGTGAAGATCCGCAGGTGCCCGAACCTGCCGGACGGCGTACTGACCTCGCGGGCGCGGAACACGCCCGGCATCGTGGTCGGCAGGTCCGTGCCGGTGACGGCCGCGGGCGTCGCGAGTTCGGCCGAGCTCCGGCCGCCTTCGAGTTCGACGACGTCGCGGACGTACAGCGTCTTCTTCGCGCGCGACTTCTCGTCGGAGTCGAGGTCGAGGCCCATCGCGGCGGAGGTCTCGCCGACCGCGTCCAGGTTCGTCATCGGCGGGAGGTTGTCGGTCACCTTCCACTGCTCGCGCAGTTCCTGGTCCGAGCCGTCGAGGCCGACATACGTGAGCGTCACCCAGTCCTCGTCGGGCGGGGCCTGGATGACGAGCGGGCGCAGGGTCAGCGATTCGAGACCGCGGGCGAGGTTGGCGGCCTCGTTGCTGCCGGCGAACCGCTCGCCGTTGAGCGCGACGGCGCGCGCGATCGGCGTACCGCTCCAGTGCGTCACCTCGGCACCGGGTCCGAACTGCGGTGCCTCGTAGCCGGTGACGGTCTGGGTGATCAGGTAGTGCTCCGTGCCGTCCGTGTCGTAGCACTTCTCGATCATGAACGGCAGGTATGCGATCTTCCCCGCGAACGGTGCCGGCAGCAGGTAGTTCGTGTGCAGGTCGCGCACCGAGTTGACGATGCTCGACATCTCCCGGTGGAACATCCACTCCGGCTGCATCGTGTCCGGCGTCTGCCGTTCCATCCGGGCCCGCATCACGCGCAGGCGTTGCACCGGGTTCACCGCGTGCATCGCGATCTTCAGCGGCAGGTGCACGTAGTTCTCGCTGAGCAGCAGAAGCGCTTGATCCACGAGGATCTTCCGCTCGTCGAGCGTCAGGCTACCCGCCGCGTCGAGGAAGTCGGTCAGCGGTACGGCGGGCGCCGCGGCGGTGGTCGCCCGCGCGGTACGTTTCTTCGCAGGCCGTTTGATCATGCGTGGTTGAGACATCTCGCCCCCCGAACTGCAGCGGCCCCTCCCCGGGCCACGATTCCTCCACCGTGGTCCGCCCGGGAACGGATGTCAACGGCGGGCGGTCGACCACCTGCCTGTAAGGATGGGCGGGTGAAGGAGTTCTGGAGCAGCATCACGACCGTACAGCCCGAGCCGTCGTTGCGGCTGGTGATCGGGACCGGCGTAGCGGCGCTCTTGCTGATCGCGTGGCGGCCGATCTGGAAGTACACGCGGCAGGTCGTGACGATCGCGCACGAGGGCGCGCACGGGCTGATCGCGGCGCTGGTCGGGCGGAAGCTGTCCGGGATCCGGTTGCATTCGGACACCTCCGGCGTCACGGTCTCGCGGGGCAAACCGACCGGCGGCGGCATGATCGCCGTACTGCTGGCCGGCTATCCCGGGCCTGCGCTGTTCGGGTTGGCTGCCGCGTTCGTGCTGAGTCGTGGGTACGCCGTGGCGCTGCTGTGGGGGCTGTTGCTCGCACTGGTGATTCTGCTGCTGCAGATCCGCAACCTGTTCGGACTGTGGTCCGTGCTGGTGTTCGGGGCGGTGGTCTTCGGGGTCACGTGGTGGGGTTCTACTTCGGTCCAGACTGCATTCGCTCACCTGCTCACCTGGTTCTTGCTGCTGGCTGCGCCACGGGCAGTGCTCGAGTTGCAGCACTCACGGCGGCGCGGGCAGGGGCGTACGTCGGATGCGGACCAGCTGCGGCGGCTCACCGGCGTACCGGCGCTGATGTGGGTCGGGGTGTTCGGGTTGGTGACGCTGGCGTGCTTGGCGATCGGTGTGATCTGGTCCGGCGTGCTGCCGAGTTAGACCGGTGGGAGCGTTACACCGAAGCCTGTCACTGCCAGGCGTAGCAGGACCTGTCCTGGTCGGAGGAGGTCGGCTACTTTCGCTGCGCTGAGCACCTCCAACTCAGCGAGCCGCTTGTCGTAGGAGCCGTCCAGCCGTGCGTGCTGGAGCTCGACCGTGTTGTGCCAGACCTTCTGGCGTGACTCACGGAGGAAGCGCTGCGAGGACAGGCGGTTCAGTGGAGTCAGCACGCGATCCAGCAGACTCTTCGCGCTACTTGCCGCGAGCTCGTCGTCCTCAGCACTCACGCGCTCGGCCAGCACCCCGTCGATCCGCTCATGATCCCGCCGCCGCCGATCCAGCAGTCGCTGATCCAGAAAGTCCTCATCACTGATGACTGCGAGAAGAGCCTGCGGCAGGTCGTAGTTCACATGCGCATTGATGCCCAACAACACATGAGCCAACGGCGGCAGCTCCCCCGGCGCATCGAACGCCAACCGCCACGGGCGCGCCACGAACTGACCGTCAAGAGCTTGTAGGTAGAGCTCAGCGAACTTCACGTCCCACAGCTCCACCCACTCCGGGTCCTCGAACCGGGCGTGGTCTATTGCCCGGCCGACCGCCTGAGTGGTGCGCAGGTACGTGCTGAGGAAGAACCGCCGATGCGCCAGCTCCGTCGGCAACGCGGCCAGCCGGTCCTGCATCCGCGCGACCACGTCCGCGATCGGACTACCATCATTCATCGAACCTCCCCCGAGGAGGGACTCATGCGAACAGGACCACTGTCCTTCGACCCAGTGCTCGTCGGCAACCGCGAGACGGATGCCTGGGCCGCGTACTACCGCCATGACTGGCCCAAGTTCCTCACCGCCGCGGTCGGCATGGTGGCAGCGGGCTTCGGCATGCCGCCACACCGGACACTCGCCGCAGCCTGGTGCGTACTACGCGCCAACCAGGCGTGGGCGCCGTACCCGGACAACCACCCGGACGCCGCCCGCGCCCACATGCGCCACTTCTACGAGCTGGTCGCCCACACCCTCCCGCTGGAGCCGGTAGAGGCCGCCCGGCTCGAGGTGGAATGGTGGCGCGTCCACCGCGCCCACCAGCACTCGCAAGACGTCACCGAAGAGGAGCTGATCGCGGCTCTCGTGGACCTCTACTCGTACGTCTACTGCACCGGGCGCGACGCCGTACGACCAGCCGCAGAGAAGCGGGTCGACGCGATGGACCTCTCGGACCGCTGGGTCCGTGCCGGCTGCCATCTCGACGACCCGCTGCTCGCGGCTGAGCGGCGTACGCTGGTCGCCTCGTACGCCGCTCTGCGTGTCGCGGTGGAGCGTTAGTGCTTGACGGGCTGACCTGACATCGGGTCCAGGAACAGCGTCTTGTTCTTGTGGTGGAAGTCGAACAGGTTGTCCATGGATCCCGCCTTCTCGTCGAAGGAGAAGTTGCCGATCGGGCCCGTCCGCCAGTTGTCCTCGATGAACTTCAGGATCGAGGTCTGGTCCGTGACGCTGTGATCGACGAAGTTCCGCTTCGCGTACGGCGACACGACGAGCAGTGGGAGCCGCGGGCCGTAGCCGCACCGGTCCTGGTACCCGCCGGCGATCCGCGCCGGGTTCGTACCGCAGTTCGTCCCGTTGAGCGCGTCGTGCGCCGGATCGTTGGACTGGTTCACCACCGGCCCGAGCTGGTGGTCGTACCAGCCGTCGCTGTCGTCGTACGCGATGACGACCGCGGTGTTCTTCCAGTCCTTCGACTTCTGCAGCCGGTTGATCGTGCTGACCACGAACTGCTGCTCGTCCAGCGGGGTCGAGTAGCCGGCGTGTCCGTCCTGGTAGGCCGCGGCCTTCAGGTAGCTGACCGCGGGCATCGACCCGTGGTCCACCGACGCCCAGAAGTCCTTGAGGTCGTACTGGTGGTTCGCGGGCCCGTTGTGACCGATCTCCTTCACCGACGCCGGCGGCGTGTGCTGCAGGTTCTGCGTGCTCTTGTAGTACTGGAAGGGCTCGTGGTGCGGGATGTAGTCGGCGCTGCTCACACCGCCGACGTCCGTGTGCTTCGCCGTACAGTCGGCGAAGCCGCCCTGGAACCAGCCCCAGCTGACGCCCTTCGCGTTCAGCAGGTCACCGACGTTCTTGTTGTTCGGGTCGGTGACGGTGGAGCTGTCCCGGGTGTTGCACTTGTCCCCGGCGGGCTGCGGGTCCCCGATCATCGTTCCGGTTGCCGCTGGGACCGCTTCTCCGTCGGCGCTGAAGCCGTGGGTCTGCCCCGACACCAGGTTGATCGCGCCGGGCGAGGACGGTCCGTACGTCGTGCCGAACGAGTTGTCGCTCATCGCGTAGTGCTGGGCGTAGTTCCACATCGCGGTGACGGTGTTGCCGTCGTAGTAGCCCATCACCAGGCCCTTGCCGTGGCCGTAGTCCGCGCAGGTGCCGGCGCCACGACCCACGGTCTCGACGAACTTGTCCATCAGACCGCTGTCGACGGCCTTCTGCTCGTCGGTGTAGTTGTGGTCCTGATCGCAGGTCTGCGCCTGGTCGCGGCCGAGCCGGAACGGCTGGACCGAGTTCGGGTTGTTGGGGGAGGCGAGCGGGGTGTTCAGCCCGTTGACGCTCGGCGTCCCGGCGGCGGCGGTGAAACGCGGCTCGCCGGCCGGGTTGGCGGCGTTCGGGTAGGTCGCGAAGTAGTGGTCGAACGCCACGTTCTCCTGAAAGATCACTACCAGGTGCTTGATCGGGGTGCTGGTCGGCGCACCCTGGTCGTGGCCGAGGGCGACGGCCGGGACGGCTGCCGCGGCCACCAGGGCCGCGGCGAGTCCGGCGACCAGGGGAAGTCGGCGTTTGCTGCGGAGGGACACGTTCCAACTCCTTCGGGCTCGAGGCCGGGAGTCACCGGGACAGTGACTCGTCGGCCCGCCAAGCCTCCCCCCGCTCGCCGCCTTGCGAAACCCCTCAACCGAAAACTCCTGGCGATCAGCAGGATTTTCCCTACGGCTCTCGGCTGCCGCTCACTGACGGCCGCCCTCGATCGGCCGTCCGCGCTGCGCCACGCCCGGACCGCCGTACGGGTAGTCCGCCGCACCCGGGTCGCTCGCCTCGTCGAGCTTCGCCGTCTCCTCGGCCGTGAGGTGCAGGTCCGCCGCGGCGAGGTTGTCGTCGAGCTGGTCGATAGTCCGCGCGCCGAGGATCACCGACGTCATCGCGGGCCGGTCGACCAGCCACGCGAGCGCGACCTGCGCCATCGAGATCCCGCGCGCTTCGGCGATCTCGCGGACCGCGTCGACGACGTCCCGGACCCGCTGGTTCCGGCTGCGGCGGTACCACGACTCGACACCGCGGTCCGGGTTCTCGCCGAGCCGCGTGCTGCCGCTCGGCTCCTCGTCGAACGAGTACTTCCCGGTCAGCCAGCCGCCACCGAGCGGCGACCACGGCAGCAGACCGAGCCCGTTCTCCTGCGCGGCCGGGACGATCTCCCACTCGATCTCCCGGACGAGCAGGTTGTACTGCGGCTGCAGCGTCACCAGTGGCGACCACCCGCGGTACGCGATCAGGTCACACGCCTTCTGCAACTGCCAGCCGGTGAAGTTCGACAGGCCGCCGTACAGGATCTTGCCGGCCCGGACCGCGTCCTCGAGGAAGCTGAGCGTCTCCTCGAGCGGCGTGATCGGGTCCCAGGCGTGCAACTGGTACAGGTCGACGTGGTCGACGCCGAGCCGCTTGAGCGACGCGTCGAGCGCGCGCCGGAGGTGCCGGCGGGACGTACCGACGTCGTTCGGCCCGTCACCGGTCGGGAAGCGGCCCTTGGTGGCGAGCACCACGTCGCTGCTCGTCTTCGCCAGCCAGCGGCCGATGATCTCCTCGGAGACGCCGGCCGAGTACACGTCGGCGGTGTCGACGAAGTTCCCGCCGGCCTCCACGTACCGGTCCAGCTGCGCGTGCGCACCGGCCTTGTCGGTCTCGCTGCCGAACGTCATGGTGCCGAGCGCGTACGTCGAGACAACTGCACCACTCGCGCCCAGGGTGCGATATTCCACGATGGCTCCCTCTCGTCAAACTGTCTGAACCGAAGACTACGGTGGCCGGTATGAAGACAAGCGAAGTGCTCCTCGACGGCCACAGCCGGATCCAGGAGGTCCTGCACGACATCGTGACCGGCCTCGACGACAAGACACTCGCCACCCGGCCCGGTGACTCGGCCAACTCGATCGCCTGGCTGGTCTGGCACCTGACCCGGGTGCAGGACGACCACCTGGCGGATGCCGGTGGTTATGAGCAGGTCTACACCGCCGACGGCTGGTTCGAGCGGCTCGGCCTGCCCCTGGACGCCGCCGACACCGGGTATGGGCACAGCTCCGAGCAGGTCGCCCTGGTCAAGCTCTCCGCGGAGCAACTGCTGGGGTACTACGACGCCGTGCACGCGCGCACCGTCGAGTTCCTGAAGACCGTGACCGACCAGAGCCTGGACCGGATCGTCGACCGCCGGTGGAACCCGCCGGTCACGCTCGGGGTGCGGCTGGTCAGCGTGATCGACGACTGCGCCCAGCACGCGGGCCAGGCGGCGTACGTGAAAGGTCTGCTCAGCTGAAGGTGGTCTGCCAGAGCGAGGTGCCGGCGATCAGGTAGAGCTTGTGGTCCGGCATCAGCACGGCTGCGGTGGGTTGACCGTCGGGACCGTCGGAGTCCTGCACGGTCCAGTGTCCGTCCCGCCCGCTGACCACCTTCACTTTGTTGTCCTGGGCAATCACCTGGACGATCTTGCCGTCGTCGATCACCGGCGGCGGCAGCTTGTCCTTGTCCCCCACCGGGATCGACGGCACGCCCTGCAGACGTTTCGCCGTACCGGACGCGTCGAGTTGCCAGATCGCCAGCTGACCGTCGACGTACCCGGAGATCACGCAGTCCTTGGTGCAGGTAGCGGAGATCGCCTGGCTGCGGCCGCCGGGATCCGGCAGCACGATCCGCTTCCAGCCGGTGTTGAGCTTGGCCGACTGCCACACGGTGGCCTCCTGGGCGACCACGCCCGACGCGAGGCGGACCTGCGAGCCGACGAGCACGATGCTCTCGCCGAGAGTCGTGCCGGAGCTCGGACCGACCAGCAGCGACGGCGTGCTCTGCAGGACGGTCTTCGCCGGGCTCTGCCGCGTCCACTTGCCGTCGGCCTGCGGCAGCCAGACCATCGCGTCGTTGCCCGTCTCGACGCCACCCCAGGAGCCGAGGAGCGCGCTGCCGCTCGGGGTGATGACGGCGCTGTACAGGTCGCCGGCGTCCTGGCCGCCGAAGGTGAAGAAGTTCTGCGGATGCTCGATCAGGCCGGTCCGCGGCGTGCCGGTCCAGACCGTCCAGCGGGTATTGGAGTGCGCGCCGCCCGCCGCGCCGCCGAGCGCGAGCAGCTGCTTGCCGTCGTACGCGATCGAGTACCAGATCGCTTCGAACGCGTACGGGCTGGCCGGGTTGGGCTTGACCGCGATCGGCGTACGGGTCCCGTTCTCGAGGAGCTGGAGCTCGGGGACGACCTTGGCGCCGCGGTGCCGCAGGCCGATCAGCAGTTGGTTGTCGTGGCCGGTGAGCGTGACGGGCTCGGCCGGGCCGACGTCGACCTTCGTCCACGCCACCGGCTGCGGTTTGTCGTCGCTCGCTTTGGCGCTGCAGGCGGTGACGGTCGCGAGGAGGAGCATCGCGACCACCGTGACGCGGCGCATGTCAGCGGCTCTGCGGCAGCTTGGTCGTCCGCTTCCGGGCGGTGCGCGGCGCGGACGGCGGCGGGACGACCGGGCCGATGTCGCCGTCCGGTGCGGTGTCGAGATCGACGATCACCGGGGCGTGGTCGCTCGGACCGGTGCCCTTGCGGGCCTTGCGGTCGATCCACGCGGCCTTCACCCGCTCGGCGACCCCGGGAGTGGCGAGCATCAGGTCGATCCGCATGCCGAGGTCCTGGTGGAACATGCCGGCGCGGTAGTCCCAGTAGCTGAAAATGCGCTTGTCCGGCCAGCGGTCGCGGACCACGTCGTGCAGGTCCTTCGCCGCCATCAGCTCCGCGAGCGCCTCCCGCTCGGGCCGGGTCACATGCGTCTGCCCGACGTACGCCGCGGGGTCGAAGACGTCGGCGTCGGTCGGGGCGATGTTCATGTCACCGCAGACGATCTGGTCGTCCGGGCCTTCGGCGACGACCTCCGCGAGAGCGGCCAGCCAGGCGAGCTTGTAGTGGTAGTGGTCCGAGTTGGGCACGCGGCCGTTCGGCACGTAGAGCGAGTGGATCCGGATACCACCGCAGGTCGCGGCGACGGCCCGGGCCTCCGGCTTCGGGAAGCCCGGCGCGCCGGCGACGCCTGTCACCACGTCCTCCAGCCCGACCTTCGACAGCAGCGCCACACCGTTCCACTGCAGCTCGCCGTACAGGCCGGTCTCGTAGCCGCGGTCCGTCAGCTCGGCACCGAGCAGTTTGGTGAAGGCGTCGTCCGCCAGCTTGGTCTCCTGCAGGCACACGACATCCGGCTGCCGCTCGTCGAGCCAGTCCAACAGCCGCGGCATCCGCTGCTTGACCGAGTTCACATTCCACGTCGCCACTCGCATCCGACCAAGGTAGCGGCAGCCACCGACCATTTTCAGTCGAGGACCGGCGCCCGCCAGATCAGAGTGTGCAGGACGTCGGTGTTCGGCCGTTCGACGCTGTTGTTGTGCTTGGGTTTGTCCTTGCGTCCCCAGGCGTCGTTGCCCAGCCAGGGCGGTACGCCGAACGGCAGGTCACGGGCCGGAATCGGCGCGTAGTCCGACTCCGCGAACTTCGTGCCGTAGTTGGGGCCGGTGTTGTCGCCGTCCGGATCCGGCGTCACGATCCCGCGCAGCTCGGTGATCGCCGCGCGCCAGCTGTCGAGCAGCACCTTGGGACTGCGGCTCGACGGGTGCGGTACCTCGAAGACCGGTACGGCGGGCTTGCCGGCCCACAGGTGGACGGCCGACTTGGCCTGGACGCCGAACGCGACGATCGCCTGCAACGGCGGACCGGTGATCAGCTCGAGCAACGTGTTACGCCAGGCCAGCTGGTCGGGCCTGGAGAGCAACGGCATCGCCTGCTGCGCCCGGGCCGGGATCAGCGCGTACGAGTACGCGTTGACCAACGTGTAGCTCCGGGTCAGGCCTAGTTTGGTCAGGAACCCCTGTACGCGTTGACCGGCGTCACCGACGAGCGTCCGCCCGGCGACACGCTCGGTCGGCCCGGGGTCGGACGCGACCGCCAGCAACCGCGCCGTACCGTCGAGCCGGCCGCGGTAGAACACCGGCCCCCAGTCGTACCAGAAGAATTTCCGGAAGTCCGCGTAACTGGGAACATTCCCGAAGTGCTCGGCCACCGCAACCGGCGGACCCGGATCGAAATCACCCATCGAACTGCCACCCCCTTGGCGATACGCTCGTGAAACAGGGGCGGCACGGGGGATTCTACGGGAGGGTGGGCCATGTTTGTACTGCGTGGAACCGTGGTCACGATGGCGCACGACGGGGCGGTTCTTCCCGGGGGTGCGGTGTATGTCGGCGACGACGGTCTGATTGCGGCGGTCACCCCGCGGGACGCCGTACCGGCCGGGTTCGAGAATGCGCCGCGGATCACCACGGGTGGATTGATCTATCCCGGGATGATCGATTTGCACAATCATTTGATGTACAACAGCCTGCCGTTGTGGACCGAGCCCGCCCGCAAGGTTCCGTGGACGTCGCACAATCAGTGGGGCGGCGCACCGACGTACAGCTCGCGGATCAGCCAGCCCGCCCGGCTGCTCGGCGCGGCCGCGGGTAGGGCGCTGCTGCGGTACGTCGAGACCCGCGCGATCGTCGGCGGTACGACGTCGATCCAGGGGAATCCGCGCGGCGCCGTACCGCCCGACAACGACCTGGTGCGCAACGTCGACTCCGAGAAACTCGGCACGCACGAGGATTTCGTCCGGGTCAGCACGTTGGTGGCCGACAACGCGGCAGCCCTCGCGCCGTACGCCACTGCCGTCGCGGCGGGTCGTGGATTCATCGCGCATTCGGCCGAAGGGTCGGATCCGAAACTGCGCTCGGAGTTCCGGTTGCTGGAAGACGTCGGCGTGGTGCGTCCGCAACTGGTCGCGATTCACGGCACCGCTCTGAATGCGGACGACTTCACTGCAATGCGAGCCGGGAATTCCAGCCTGGTGTGGTCCCCGTTCTCGAACCTTTGGCTGTACGGCGCGACCGCGGATGTGAAGACCGCTCACGCGATTGGCGTCCGGTTGTGCCTCGGTTCGGACTGGGGGCCGTCCGGGACGCGGAATGTCCTGTGGGAGTTGAAAGTCGCCGATCTCTGGAACAAATCCGAAGGAGTTTTCACCGACGAGGACCTGGTCCGGATGCTCACCTCGAACCCCGGCGACGCGCTGACCGAGGTCTGGCCGCGCCCGGTCGGCCGTCTCGAGCGCGGCGCGCTGGCCGACCTGATCGTCGTACGCCGCACCGCCCCCGACCCGTACCGCAACCTGATCGAGGCCACCGAGGCCGACATCCGCCTGGTCGTCGTCGGCGGGCGCGCACGCTACGGGCTGCGCGCGCTGATGACGCCGCTCGCTCCGACCGCCACGCCGATCACGGTCGGCCGGCTCTCCCGCGCGATCGACTATGGGGACCCGGCCGTCACCTGGAAGACTGTCCTGGCGGACCTGGAGAAGGTCCGGTCGGACCCAGCCGCCGCGGCCGCCAGAGCCTCCGCCACCTTCGCGGCACTCGCCGTGAACGGCCACTCGCTCCCCGCCGACTCGTTCGTCCTGCTGCCGGACATGCCCGCGCCGGAACTCTCGGACGCGGCACTGACCGGTGCCACCGCGGCCCCCGACCCCGTCGTGGTCCCGCCGCTCGAGCCGCTGACCACCGGGCCCGATTGGTTCGACGCCGTCGACGCCAACCCCTTCCACCACGGGCTGCTCAGTGGTCTCCGCTCGTACGCCTCGCACACTCCGTAGTTATCCACATACTTGAAGTCACCGGTTCTGGAGCCCGGAATCACGGCACTCTCTTGGGTAAGGAGTTTCCGGAGAGAGGGACGGATGGCTGATCTCGACTGTGATCCGGCGGACGTGACGGCGCTGGTGGCGTACCTGCGGGACATCGGGCAGCACGAACTACTGACCTTGGAGGAGGTGAACGAGCACTCGTACTGGATCGAGGCTGGGCTGCTGGCCGCCGCGCGGCTCGACGATCCGGGGCAGTACGACCTGGAGGAGCTACGTCAGGTGGTCGCGCTCGGGCAGCGATCGTGGCAGGCCATGGTCGAGGGCAACCTGCGGCTCGTCGTCTCGCTCGCCCGGCGGTACGGCGGAAAGGGCATCTCGCTGCTCGACCTGATCCAGGAGGGCAATATCGGACTGATGCGGGCGGTCGAGC